>JAUXVD010000014.1 GCA_030684575.1 Nitrospirota bacterium
CCCCTAGGGTTAGGTGGGGGAAAAGAAGGACGGATGGGCAGCCTAGTCGTCCTCTGTGCTCGCGCAACGCTCACGGGCTCGTCTGTCTGGTTCTTCTGGAATGTTTCCTGCCACAATTGACGCGAGTACGGCATTGCCGTATAGTGTGCGCATGTTCACGGTTTTCGAAACCCCTACGTTTGCCCCCTCGACAGCAACTGCTGGAACGATGAAGATCGAACAAACTGCATTACCTTCATCGCCACAAATCCAGATGCCGGTAAAGAGGAGATCGAAAATGCGTAAAGCAAAACAGAAACCTACCGGTCGTCAGCCTAAAGTGGACATTGGCGCCGAACTACTCTCGTCGGTGCGTGAAATGAAGACCGGTGTCCGTGCTCGCGTCCATCGCCCTGAAATTTCAAAAGTTGCCCACGCTCGGTTGGCGTCCGGGCTTTCTCAAACCGCCTTTGCCGCATTGCTTGGAGTTTCTGTACGTACCCTCCAAGACTGGGAACAAGGCCGTCGCGAACCATCCGGGGCGGCAAAAACCCTTTTCAAGGTCGCCGAGCGCCATCCTGAAGTTCTGAAAGAACTCGTTGCGTGAAGTGGTACGGCCCGCAGAAGAACTGCAGCTGAACTGAAATGGCAGGGTTTGCCGCGTATGTTTCAGGAGAACTGATGGCGTGTTATGCGGGTAAAAATTGGCAGATCCAGCTCTTACACGGATCCGCTGAAACATTGTTAGGCGCTGCATGAAGCCCGATCATTCCTTCGAACGTCAGCTAAAGAACCTGGAACATGAGTCGAATGTCATCGCGAACTACGTATATGCAGAGATGGCAATTCAACACGCTGCCTCCAAGTCGAAAAAGCTTCTGAGTAGGCTAAACCGAACACGAACCTTCTGGATTGCCTGCAAGGCCGCATTCCAATCAGCAGCCTACATAGCGCTCGGTCGAATCTTCGACCTAAAGTCGCCGTATAACGTTGCAGCGCTCCTCAACGCAATGGAGCTCGAACTAGCTCTCTTCCAGAAGGAGGCGCTCGCAACTCGAAAACGCGATGGAGCTGCAAAGGATCCGGCGTGGCTGCCGGAGTATCTTCAAAGAGCCTACTACCCCACCAAGCGTGACGTCGAACGTCTAAGAAGGAAGGTGGCTGAGTACCGTAAAATCTACGATCGCGCGATCATGCCGGTTCGCCATCAATATCTCGCGCATCGTCAGGCTCACGATCACGAAAAGGTTCAAGCATTGTTTGGCAAAGGCAAAGTTGGGGAGATGTGGCGGCTGTCAACGTTCCTCTTGCGCCTGCATTTGTCGTTGTGCGAACTTCTCCTCAATGGAAGAAAACCTGTCTTACGTCCCGTTCGCTACTCGGTCAGGGCCATGTACGACTCCCAGAGCAACAGAACCGGATCGCACGAATACATGGTGCGAGACATGAAGAGCCTCATGAGCTTCATCGAAGCGGCAACGCCTAACCCTTCCATCGAGCGGACGTCTTCCAGCGGGCTTCGCCCGCTTCCAGCCGCCGCTCATGTCAAACGTTAGGCGGACAACCGATATGCGAGAAATGAATCACATGCCCCTCACGCTTTTGCTAACGACCTCTTTGGTTTTTTCCTTGCTTAGCTGTACGAGGGAGCAAGAAAAACCGCTAACGGCGACACACTCAGCGTCGTCAAGTAAATCTGCCGTGATTTCCGTACCGCGCGGCATCACCGGTTTGGAAGTCGGTATGACACCGGAGCAAATTGGCCAATTATTCAAAATTAAGGAGGATCAAGATCCTGTTGCGGCACTGCTCAAGAAGTACGGCAAACCAGATCAAGGCGAAGCGGTGTCCCGGGAGAACAAAACAATCCGGAAACGGTTTTTTCGTATCTCATCTGGTGTAGGCAAGATCCCTGACGGTGTCACCTCGGCTGATGCCCGCGCGACTCACAATATCGTCTATCAAATCGGTTTGCACTACGACGAAGCGAGCGTGAAAAAGATCGGCTGGGAAGGCATTACGTACCCTTACCTCGCAAAGTACGGGAAGCCTTCTGAGGAGGACACAGGCTCCGGGTACATTTGGAAGGATAGTCGCACACGCCTTGCCATTGAGTCATCTGGTTCAGTAATTAACGTGTTCTTCACAGATGAAGCGCTCGAAATCGAAGTGAGAAAAGAAGAGCGTAAATACCAGTGATTTCTGAATGGCCCCCCAACAAATGCTCAATCGGATTCGGGGTGCTGGCTCTCCCCTCGCCAATTAGCTCATCGTTGTCCTGAGCCATCCTGTCGGGAAAGGGCCGACCTGGCTCATGTGTCACATGTCTACGCTTTGCAGTCCGTAAGCGATCGCTCATGCCGAGTCCGAGTGAGGTCTTCGCTTTCCGGAGCTACTCAAAGAAACGTACATAAGCATTGGAACTGGTGGGGTTGGTTTCTGATATGGAGCGATGCGGGTTAGGATTCGATGGTTCGGACGAGTGGTACAACAGGCGAGTATTTCCGCAGGACGCTCAAAAAGCCCGTCCAGCAAGGCCGCAGCCGATGAACGCACCGGAGGCGTAGCCTTGGGCTACGTTGAGGATGCGTTCGAGGCGAGAACGAAGCTGGCGGGGATTTTTCAGCGTCCTTCGATTTAAGCCGGGCGGCGTGCGGGCGGTCTGCGTCCGCGTCCTCTGTAGGACGGTCCACGGCTGAGACCTGGGAGACGGATGGTGACGGTGGTGCCTTCGCCTGGCGCGCTGCCGATGGCGATCGAGCCGCCATGTTCTTCGACGATCTTCTTGACCGTGGCGAGGCCCAGGCCGGTGCCGGCCCGCTTCGTGGTAAAGAACGGCTCAAAGACTTTGTCGACGATTTCAGCAGGAATCGGAGCCCCGTCGTTCTTGATGAGGATCTGATCTTCCACGCCGCGTCCGGCGCGATGCTGGGTGACCTGAATGTGGAGATGGCCGCCTGGGCTCATCGCCTCACCGGCATTCTTGAAAATACTGAGAAAGACTTGCTGGAGTTTGGATTCGTCGCCGCGGACCGGCGCGATCATCGTCGCATAGTCCTTGGTGACCTGAATTCTGGTGACTTCGAGGTCGGTTGCCACTACCGTGAGCGCGCTTTCGATGACTTCGGGGATGCGGAGGAGTCGTCGATTTAGCTCGAGCGGTTTCGCAAAGTCCAAAATTTCGTTCAGGATGGCTTCGACACGGATCAAATCGCGCATCGCATTTTCGACGCGCGTCTGCGGGTCGAAGTCGAGGATGCCTTCACCCGTGACTTCCTCTAACTGGGCGCGTATCGAAGCGAGCGGTTCCCGCACTTCTGTGGCCAGGAACATGCTGAATTCACCGATGGCAGCCTGCCGCTCTTGCTTTCTGATGATGGGTTCCGAGGGACCAGGGACAACGGCCACTCCTGGTGCGCCTTCAGCGCCTGCGGCTGGGGCCACGCTGATCGGCGCCGGTGCCGGAGCCTGGAGAATGTCCGCGATTTTGACGATCGAGGGTTCAAGTGTACGGGCATCCGTCTGCTGGTAGCGCCCGGCTTCTTTCGAGGCCAGCGTGATGGTGCCACCCACTTGTCCCCGGACGAAGAATGGCACGACGAGTGAGGAGAGCAGTCGGTCCTTGAACAGATATTTGTGATCGAGGAACCGCCCCTGCGTGGATGCAAGATCGTGATCGACGCGCGGCTTCCGATGGCGGACCGCCCACCCGGAGGCTGAGCTGTCGAGCGTGAGGCGGTGGCCCGGTTTCAGATCTTTCTTCCCGTCCTTCTGTTCGCTCTTCAGATCGCCGGCCATGCCCAGGACTTCGACATTGCCCGCCAGGGGATCGTAGTGGCAGGCCCAGATGCGATCGTAGGCGACGTATTGGTTCGCTTCCGTCAAGACGGCAATAATCTTGTCTTGGAGTTCCGGGGTCAGCTGCGAGACCGGAGCCGCAAACATTTCTGCGGGAGACGGTGGCGGAGGGACCGGCTCATGCGCGACATAGGGGCGGCTGAGCACGACATTCATGTCGAACAGGCCTTCGCGTTCCAGCGCTTTGGTGACCTCGTCGCTGGCCTGCTCCATCAAGGCTTTTTCTTTTTTCGCGAAGGTGGCGCTCTCTTTCCGTCCAATCACCAGAAAGCCGTAGGTCCGGTTCTTATGCCGCAGGGGCACTGCGAGCATCGATTTCGCGCCCGGGGTGATCAAGCGGAGGCGAATCGTGCGCCCGTCTTCCTGATCGCTTGAGGGAGAGGCGGCGGCGATCGCGGGAGCTGAGAGCGTCCGGAGGATTGCCTGTGTATCGCGAGGGGTAAAACCTCGTGTGGCATGGCCGACCAGCGGGCCTTGGTCCCGGTGGAACACGGCGGCGAGCGCGGCGTCGACCGGCAGGTCGTTGAGCACGGACGTCAGGGTTCGCTGAAGATGCGTCTCAGGAATGGATTTGCTGTTGTGTGGAGCTGTGGGTGTCATTCGTGAGTTAGGGTAGTCAAGCGGGCGCATTGTAACAACGCGCGACACGCAATTCAATGAAAAGGAATAGGCCCCGTTATTCTTCTGGGTTAATGATCTTCGGCGGACGTTGCTGGAATGTTTGCTGCGGCTCAGGCGGGCGTGACCCGGAGGTCGTGGCATTCAGGATCGTGGTGACCAGGCTGATCACCACCGCGCCGCCGACCGCCGGCCAAAACCCCGCAACGGTAAATCCTTTCACCAGATAGGCGGTGAGTTCCAGCAGAAGCGCGTTGACCACGATGAGAAAGAGCCCCAGCGAGAGGACGATCAAGGGCAGGGTCAGCACAAAGAGGATGGGCCGGATCAAGATGTTCAGAAACGTGAGCACAAGCATCGCGGCGATCCCGACAGGGAGCGAGTCCATCTCAAGGCCCGGCACGATCATCACGGCCAGGAATACCGCGATGCCGGTAATCAGGATGCGACTCACCGCTGCGCGAATCCCACCGTTCAAGTAATAGTTATTGAGCTCGCGTGTGATGCGAAGCTGCTGCATCGTTTACCCTACTGGACCTGGACCGGCTGTACGGGAGCCGGTACACGTGTGGCTGAGGAGAAATTGATTTCGATGGCCCGCAACACTTTGTTGTCCTTCGTGGCCTCGATGACGACCCGATCGCCGACGACGGGTACGTTCGTGCTTTTCAGATTGCCCTTTTCCTTAAACCTGGTCTGTTTGTTCACCTGCACATCCACGGTTTTCCCCTTGGGGGTTTTGACCTCGACATGGGTCGCGTCGATGGCCGTGACGGTGCCGAGGACATGTTGGCCGGTGCCATGGGCGAAGGCCGTGGTGGCCATGAAGCTGAACAGACAGACAAGAATACTACGGTACATCATGATGGCTCAGTCCTTTGTCCTGGAAGATAGCTCTCAGTGGTGATGTCCACTTTCCGGTTGTCGTGCGGCACGGTCGTCTCCCTGGAGGAATTGGTCGAAGGAGGCTTCTTCTTCCAGTTCGTGTTTTGTCTTGGGATTCAGGCCCTTCATCTGATCGAGTTCTTCCGGGGTCAGTTGCGGGAGATGGCGGATGAAGTGTACCAGCTTCCAACTGTCCATATCTTTACTCGGGTCGCCTTCTCCCCAGGCCGGCATCGCGGTAAAACGAATGCCGTTGTGGATGACCCAGAAGAGTTCGCCGTCCGACATCGATTGGGTGTCGGCTAATCGGAGGTCCGGCGCTTTGGGATACACATTCTTGCCGATGGGTGTCTGGCCGCTCCCGTCGTTGGCATGGCAGCCTGCACAATGGTCGGCGAAATGGGCCAACCCTTCCTTCAAGAGGTCCGGGCTGAACGGGACCGGGTTGGGGTTGTTCCGTTGTTCGATCGGGATCGCGAGATGACGGATTTGCCGCGCCAGGAACACCTCGATCGCATGGGGCTCCGTTTTGGCACTAAAGCCGGTCGTGAACAATTGATAGCCGAGCCAGCCGAAGGTGCCGACAACTGCGAGGCCCAGGACGATGACAAGGATGATCAGCTTCGTTCTCATAGCAACAGTCGTTTACTATACAAAGTCTTTCGTCCGATTGCCACCGGGTCATGCTGTCGGGGAGGCGCTCCGTGATCGTGCGAGGCGAAGGATCAGCAGCATGAGGATGGGCAGATGCATCAGCAGTCCACTCATCCCCATGAACGGTTCGCCGATCCAGAAGGTCACGCCGAGGTTAAAGACCAGGACCCCATAGTACAGGCCGACGCCCAGCAAGAGTTGAGGGGTAATGGATGCAGGCAGGATCAGGTGGGGGAGTCGGCGCTCAAGGGGGAAATAGATGGCGAGGGAGATGAGTCCGACGACGGCCCACCCGACATAGTTGGCGGCCGGTACGCCGAAATGCCAGCCGGGATCGGGATAATAATAGATCTTGCCGAGGAACCAGCGATCGCCACGGAGCGCTACCGGATCGATCACCATGTCGATGAAGGAAAACAGGCCGGCGGTCAAGATCAGTACGGACCATTTGGTCCTGGCTGCGAGGTCGAAGCGCAGCGACTTTAGTAAGGGTTGCGCGGCTGGTGAGGATTGCTCGATGGGGAGGAGGAGACAGAGTGCGACGCAGTAGGCGGCGTAGAGGAGAAAGCTGAAGGAGATCGAGTCCATGAAGGGAATGTTGGAGAAGTAGAGCTCCTGCCCCAGGGTCGAACCATTGTAGTGGTACCAGCCGAAGGGAATGCCGTTGCGGGTGGAGGAATACTCGCAGACGAAGGCCGTGGCCCAGCTGATTAGCCAGAACCGCCAGGTCCGCGGCCAGCCGATCAGCTTGATCGCAGCGAAGAGAAAGGCCGCGAGGAAGATAAAGACGTAGGGCCGAAATACAACGGTCTTGAGTAGAAGAAGGATGTATTCCATGTTGAAGAATTAACGGATGCTCAAACAGGCCATCCAGCAAGGCCGCAGGCGCTGACAAGACCGGAGGCGTACCCCAAGGGGTACGTTGAGGATCTTGTCGAGCCGAGAACGAAGTTGGGGGCCTTTTTCAGCATCCGATCACGCGTACTTGTGGTCGCGGAACCATCTCACGGCTTTTTCCAGTGCAACCTCCGGCGGTGTCTGCGGGATGCCGAGTTCCCGGATGGCCTTGCTGCAGTCGTAGTGCATCTTGTATTTGGCCATTTTTACCCCTTCGAGTGGAATACGCGGTTGCTGGCCCGTGATGTTCGACAGCCATTGGTTCAGGTAGGCCAGCGGCAGGATCGCTAGCCGAGGGAGCTTGATCGTGGGCGCCTTCACGCCGGTCAGGCGACTCAAGATCTCGAATACCTCCCACAACATCAAGTTCTTGTTGCCCAGAATATAGCGCTCACCGATCCGACCCTTCTCCATCGCCAGTAAATGGCCTTCTGCCACATCATCGACGTCCACGATGTTCATCCCGGTTTCGATATAGGCGGGCATCCGGCCCTTCATGAAGTCCACGATGACCTGCCCTGTCGGAGTCGGCTTTATGTCACCGGCCCCGACCGGGGCGCTGGGGTTCACGATGACGACCGGCAGTCCCGCTTGCACAAGCGTCAAGACCTCCTGCTCGGCCAGGTACTTCGACCGTTTGTAATGGCCGGCCATCTGTTCGAGCGAGACGGGCGTCTCTTCCGTGCCGAGCCCTCCGCCGGGGGGGAGGCCAATGGCGCCGATGGTGCTGCAGTACACGATCCGCTCGGTGCCGACGTCGCGAGCCGCTTCCAGCAGATTCTTTGTGCCGGTGACGTTCACGTCATAGAAAATCGAGGGATCTTTGGCCCAGAGCGCATAGTGCGCCGCCACATGGTAGAGCTGCTGGCAGCCGGTGAGGGCCTTGCGCAGCGAGGTCTGATCGCGCAGATCGCCCTCGACCTGCTCGATGGTTAACCCTTGAAGGTTCCGGAGGTCAGATTCGGCACGAGCCAGAACGCGGACGTCGATCCCGCGTTGGACCAGCGCACGTGCGACGGCACCTCCGATAAACCCGGTCGCGCCTGTGACGAGAACTTTCATTGCGAAGAAGTGATGCGTGATGGGTGATGCGTGATGAGTTGGAAGTAAGGAGCCAGTTTCATCTTGCCTCATCACCCATCACTGATCACACGCCACGTTAGTTTTTTCTGGAAGTTATGTAGCGCGCGATTTCGCGGAGCGGGTCGGCTGCAGGGCCGAATGACGACAGCCGTGCGATCGCCCGGTCGACGCACTCGTCGGCCAGTTTTTTGGCGCCGTCCACGCCGTAGAATGTTGGATAGGTCTTCTTGCCCCGTTCCGCGTCGGTATTCGGGTTCTTGCCGAGTTCCTCACGAGTGCCGGTCACATTGAGCACATCGTCGGCAATCTGAAACGCGAGGCCGATGTCTTCCGCATAACCGGTCAGATTGGCCAGTTGGGCTTCCGTCGCGCCTGCGGCAATGGCGCCCATGCGTACGGCGGCACGCATCAACATGCCGGTTTTGTGCTTGTGAATGTTTTGCAATGTTGCGAGGTCGATGTCTTTGTTCTCTGCCTGGATGTCGAAGACCTGGCCGCCAACCATGCCGAGATTGCCTGAGCCGTAGGCCAGTTCCTGAATCAAGCGGACTTGCCGCACAGGATCGCAGCCCTTCATGAGGTCTGGACGGCTGCAGAGATCGAACGCCATCGTGAGCAACGCATCGCCTGCCAGGATCGCCATCGCATCGCCATAGACCTTGTGATTCGTCGGCTTTCCGCGACGGAAGTCGTCGTTGTCCATCGCGGGCAGATCGTCGTGGATCAGCGAATAGGTGTGGATAAACTCCAGCGAGCAGGCCACGGCCATCAATCCGGGTGGGGTGGTTCCGAGTGCTTCGGCCGCTGTAATCGTCAGGATCGGGCGGATCCGTTTGCCGCCTGCCATGAGGCTGTACCGCATGCTCTCGTGCAATGTGGTCGGTGGCGTCGTGGCAGGAGGGCTCACCTGATCGAGGAATCGATCGACGTCGATCCGCTTCTGTTCGAGATAGTCCTTAATGTTCATGGGGATAAGGTGCGAGTTGTGATGACTGTCCTGAACCGGCGCGGAGAGTACCAAACAGGTCGGAGGCTGTCAAACAGCGGAGGGGATGGAAGCTGATGATCTTCTGTGCTCGCGCAACGCGCGGCCTAGGAAGGTCCTCGTTGGACGCGCGCAGTGGAAGATCAATCAGTTCCCATCCTTGAGAGATAACGAGCGAGCTTGGAGGGAGCATATATTTGGAGGGAGCATATATATTGTTCGATGCGCGCAGTACAGGGCAGTCTCGGCCACTCCCTTAAAAAGAGGTATAGGGAATTAAGAGTCCATCGCACGGGCTCATGGCATGTCTCGGTATACCAATGTGTGGTCAAGCGAGAAGGACATTCGTAGTGGAGTCAATCCTAGTCGCTGACGTAAGGGGCTAGAAACTAAGACCTACCACGAGTCTCTGCGCCCCTTGCCTCTCGCCGTTCGCCTTCGCTATACTCCGCGACATGAGTATCAGAAAAGGTGGCGGAGACTGGGAGCCGATGCTGTTGGGGATTGAACCCCGCAACTGCAAGGTCTGCAAGGAAGGGCTCTACCGCAACAAGACGTTTTTTTCCGGCGGATGGTCTCGTTGTGCCTTGTGCGATGAGTTTGTTCATTACAGTTGTCTAGCCAGCGGCAAAGTTTCGTTCCTGAAAGCCCGTCCCCGCGTATGCAAGACTTGCCGCGCCGCCCAAGAGGGCAGCACCCTTCCTACGCCTTCGCCGAAGGAAGAGGCTCCAGCGGCCGTCGGGTCGTGACCCCCAGCTCACAATCAAGCCCGGTGGAAACCCGTCCGGGCTGGCATGTCTTTTTTTCTGAATCGGTCCGGTTCGTTCTTGCGCCGCTCGTTCTCCTCTTCAGTGGATTTTTTACCGCGAACTTCATCATCAGTGGCGAATATACCTGGCCGCGGACTAGCCGGACATTGGCGTTGACGCTGACCGTACTGATTCTCTCCCGTGAATTTGTCTACAAGGAACAGCTGTCGCATAACGACACGCCGGGGCGTGCGCGGTCGGCACTCCTCTATTCCTGTGTGTTGCCCTATCTGTTGGGCGTGGTGGTGATGCTCATTCTTTGGGCCCTGTAGCCGGATGCTGAAACAGACTGCCAGCTTCGTTCTCGTCTCATCGAAATCCTCAACGTACCACTGAGGGTACGCCTCCGGTTTCGATTCGCCTGCGGCCTTGCTGGACGGCCTTTTTGAGCATCCGGCAAGAGGGGTTGTCTGTTATGCCGCAGGGATAGTCTGATAAGGTTCTGTCGTGGTGAATTGATTTATCGGCAGCTTCCTAGCAGGCTGCTTTGGAGCGAGGACGGTCTATGGCAGAGATTATTCGTAGCGGGGCCTTTCTCCAACAATGTTGGTCGGTACATCCGCTCTGTCTGAAGGTCAAGCGTGTTGAGTCGGAGCGCATTGTCGTGCTGACTTGTAGTTCCTGTCGCATGGTGCATCGGGTGACCACCGATGCGGTGACCAGGCAGGATGCGACAGGAGATTCCACGTCGCCTGTCATCGATCCTGCACAGCCGGACGGAATTCCGGCGCTCAAGATCTGCATGGGTACCCATGTGGCTGCGTTATCGGTCCGGGAGATGGATGTGTTTGAGGATGCGCTGTGGGTCCGCTGTGCGGAATGTCGAGCGCAGTACAATTTGACGGTCTCCCAGTTTGAAACCCATCAGAAGTAGCCGGCCCGGGTCGAGCCGATCGCTTGCCTGTTGATGATTATGCCATCCCAATTCACAGACGAAGAGACAGCCTTACTGGCCGATCAGCACTTTTTTCTCGCCAAGGCGCAAATCATGGAAAAGATGCGTCATTCGCTCTCAGTCACCCATGCCGTCTTGAAAGAAGAGGTTTCGTCAGTTGCGCTCGTGACCCCGCCGGGCTTCAATCACGCCACCTGCCAATTTGTAAAGGGAGAGCATCTCGAGTCCTTTCCCTACCAATATCTGGATTTCCCGAAACACTTTCACGATTCGAAGGTCTTTGCCTTTCGAACGCTCTTTTGGTGGGGGCATCATGTCGTCTGTGCTCTGCTGTTGGAGGGGGAGGGGATCAAGCAGCATAAGGCCAGGATCGTGGACCGGTTTCATCAGCTTGCCGGGCAGGGACTGGAACTGTCCCTGGCGCCGACCTTGTGGGAATGGAAACGTGGCGAGGGTTATACGTTGCCGATCACTCACGATCGCAAGGCACAGATTGCCGCCGTGCTGGCTGAACGATCATTCTTGAAGATTGTCCGTTTCCTGCCGTTTACTGATCCCAGGGCTCAGTCGGGCAACGTGCCGGAATTCAGCCGCGAGACCTTTCGGGCCATCCTGCCGATCGTGACCCGCTAGAATATCGACGGTATGTAGGGGGGCCTCTCAAGAGAACCGTTCAGCAGGATGCTCAGCAAGCCCGTCCTCATCGTTTGTCCGTCGTTCGTGAAGCGTACTCGAAAACCGGAAATTTTTCCGCTTCACGAGATAGGGTCTTCGTACTGGCGGGACTTTCCCGCATGCTGTCCGAGCCGGTATTTGTCTATGGCCCGTAACTTGGGTAGACTGGGACCGCTTCAACGAAACGGCGGCCAATCGCAAGGAGGATCAATCGTGATACAGACAAGTGGACGACGGGGTATCGGTATTCTATGTGCGGCAAGTCTCTTGATGGGAACCGGTTGTGCTGGGAGCGGGAAGACGTTCTATCTGGACCTGCAGCAGAAACAAGCGGCGGCGCAGTACATGGAGCCGGAGCCGGTCAAGATCGTGATCGAATCGTTCGAGGATCGGCGTCCGGAGAAGGACCAGCTCGGTCTGCGGACTCACTTATGGGGCGGTGTGACCTACTTTAATGTGGCGGGAGAGCGGCCTGGAAATGTGGTAGCCCAGGCTCTTGCCGATCGTCTGAAGGCGCGCGGATGGAAGGATCGGGCCTGGACGGTGCGGGTCGTGCCCAGCGGGGCCGTGACGAATCTGAACGATGCCGACATTGTCATCAGCGGGCAATTGCTCGACTTCTCCGTCAACGCGAAGAGCCGGGTTTTCTCCACGGCGGTCAATACGAGTAGCAAGATGGTCATTACCGCAACAAATCTTGGCGACAAAAGTTCGACCACCAGATTGGTGGAAGGGGCGCAGCGCGATACGGTGGTCTGGTTCAGCGAAGAGGATGTGCGAGCTCTAATGTCGGCGACCCTGAAGGACGGGATCGATCGGTACCTGGCCGATACGACGATCGAGCAGAAGGCCTTGCGGTCGACACGTTGATGGGTATGGGGGAAGAGGTGCTCCATCGTGCGTGAACGTCGTTGGGAAACGACGACCCCGCTGACCTTTGGACAGGTACTCGCTGTGGGCGAACGGCTGGCTGCGTTGGGGTTGAAGCCGGCAGTCCCGGCCAGAGACGTCATCTGTTATATCGAAGAATGGACGGTTGAGGCGCCTGAGGATTTCGATCAGCTGGACGCCTGGCCCACGGAAGATGAGACGCTGATCCATGTTCGCGAGGGGTGGCGCGGCGACTTCTTTCTCCTGGCCGGGGCCTATCACACCGTCTACCAGCGGTATCAGGACGTCGGTACCTATTGCTCGATCAGCCATCCCTGGCGCATTCGCGACCCGCTGCGGCTACATGATCCCCGCAGCATGCTCTGGTTGGGATTTCGCCATGCCCATTCGTTTATCCGCGTCCGGCTCCAGACGAACGAGGTCATCACTCCTGGGGAGACGCGCGGCGATGCCGAGCGGGCACAGTGGCTGGAGGAACGGCGCACGGCGTTCCTCGAAGCGATTACACTTCTGGAGCTTCCCGTCGAGACATCGGTTGAGAAGGGCCAACTGGTATTGCGTCCAGTCGATCCCTCCGTGCCGTTTTTCTGTTCATGGCCCGATGCCTTCGGGCCCTGCCAGCTCGAATTTAACACTTCAGACGCCTACGAGTTCCTGGTGCCGGCCAGTAAATTGGCTGGCACCGCTGCATCGGAACCAGCCAGCGTCCGGGCCTATCTGACGGGTTTTTCAGAGGACGCGCTGGTCGATTTTCAATCGATTGATCCGCCTGCCCGCTCCGTCTATCGATGCTCGGTGCATTGTCCGATGGACGACTTGCCGGAAGTCCGATCCGCGATCGCCCCCGATGGCCGCCTCTATAGCACCCTCTGTGAGTTTCAAACCCAAGAACTGCTTCCAAGTGGAGAGGAGGCCTCCGCCATTATCGGGATCGTCGGCAATGAAACGGGGTTCCACATCGAGGCTCGCTTGAACCGGGCTCCGCTGGGCGAAGATCTGATGGCCCCCTGGTTGGAGCGGTTGATTGGGCATGGGGTGGTGTATGCGCCGCTCCCCCCCTTCATCTAGGAGGATGCTGAAACAGTCCGCCAGCGTCGTTCTCGCCTCGAGAGCATCCTCAACGTAGCCCAAGGCTACGCCTCCGGTGCTCTCTTTGGCTGCGGCCTTGCTGGACGGCCTGTTTGAGCATCCTGCGCGAGCCTATAGAAGGTTCAAAGTGTACGCCTCCGGTTATTTCTGCCCTGCGGCCTTGCTTGGGACTAGGCGTGTCTCGGCGCGCCAGGGTTGGGCGGGTGAAAAAGGCGATCGTTTTGAGCCGTCCGCTTCTTCCACTTTATTTGAGAATCGTACGCAGATCCTGAAACGTAAGAATTATGCTCTCCGCTTCCACACTCAAGTCCATTTTGGCCAAGCCCTTCATGCCTCCGGTGTTTTTCTTTTCCGGAGTGGGCTATGACACGCTGACGCTTACCCGCATCGATCGCTTGCAAGACAATCTGTTGTTGCTGATCTATCTGCTCGTATTGGGCCTGCTCATCGTGCTGACCGGGAGGTTGGGGATCGAGCCGGTGCCGGACCTGGGGCAGTTGTCGACCTTGTCACCCTTCGCGCGGTGGGTGCTGCGTGTGAGACCTTACTATCCGATGGCGGTGCAGTTTCTCCTGGGCGGGCTGTTCAGCGCCTATGCGATCTTCTATTTCCGTAGCGCGACGTTGACGAGCAGCGCGATATTTTTTGTCCTGCTGGTGGTATTTCTCGTCGCGAACGAATTTTTGCGCGATCGACTTTCCAGCCTGCGCCTTCTCGTGAGCCTCTATGCGCTGGTCTGCTTCGCCTTTTTCACGTTCTTTCTCCCGGTCATGACCGGTCTCATGAATGCCGTCATTTTCCTGATCGGAGCCGGCCTGAGCGCGGTCGTGACATTTCGTGTGGTGCATTTGATTTATCGCAATAACCCGGACCGCTCGAAGCGGGAGGCCGTCGGAGTCGCGGCGCCGGCCTTTGCATTGATCGGGTTGCTGGTCGGGTGTTACTTCCTCAATTGGATTCCCCCTGTGCCGCTCTCGATGAAGTTCGGCGGGATCTATCATGAGGTGAGGAAGAGCGGCGAGCAGTTCGAACTGTCGTTTGAGAAACAGTGGTACCAGGTCTGGAAACGGTCGGATAACACGTTCCCGGCTAACGAACCGATCTATTGCTTCACCGCTGTGTTTGCCCCGGTGGCCCTGGATACGACCGTCTATCACCATTGGTATTTCCGGCAGAATAGCCATAAACCCTTTACCCACGCCGACAGGATTCCCATCAAGATCAACGGCGGGCGGGAAGGTGGCTATCGGGCCTATACGTTCAAACAGCGGCTTGACCCGGGTGATTGGCGAGTGGATGTGGAGACGGAAGATGGGCGCATCGTTGGGCGGGTATCCGTCACGGTTATTGAGCAGGGTGATGTGCAGCCAGCGCTGAGGACGGTCTTGTACTAATGAAGTCTCTTAGTGGGCTTCAGCTTCTTGGCAAGCGAGAGGGCACGGGGGTGTTGGCCTGGAAAGGCGACCGTATCGTTTAATCGAGTGAACCATTACCAGGAGTCGTATGAACGTTCGCATTTTAGCGGCCTGTCCCTCCAGCCCCAATTGTGTCTCGACTCAAGCTCAAGATGCGGGCCATGCCATCGCGCCCATTCGCTACCACAAGTCTCGGGCTGAGGCGAAGGAAGGCTTGAAGGAAGTCATTCGGTCCTTGCCACGCACCAAGCTCGTCGAAGAAGACGAGGGCTACCTGCACTACGAATTCACCAGCCTGTTACTTCGATTCGTCGATGATGTCGAGTTTCTCTTCGACGACGAGACGAAGACCCTCCATTTTCGCTCTGCATCCAGGACCGGCTACAGCGACCTGGGTGCCAACCGCACGCGTATGGGGCAGATCCGTACCCTCGTGGGGGAAACGATCTAGCAGGCTGTTGATAAAGGCCGCCAGCGGCGTTCTCGCAGTGCGCAGAGGCTCAACATACTGCGGAGAGTACGCTTCGCCTCTCCGCTTGCTGCGGCCTTGCTGGACGGCCTTTCTGAACAGCCTGCGACGACCTCTGGCAGCATCTGCAACTGTTCTGGCAGGCGCATTTCTGCAGTGGCTTGGCAGTTTGTCAACAACCTGCTAGCACCATTCGGTATTTCCCTTTGGCGTTCGATAGCCCCTTGTTATGCTGTGGCAAGCAGGAGGCCAGGGCTATGGGGTTTAAACGAAAAGGGTCACGGGTGGAAGTGAGCCGGAGCGGCCGCCTACAGCGAGGGGCTCTCTCCGCGCCCTGTAAGGTCCTGGACGTCAGCGAGACAGGGGTCAAGATTGAAAGCCGCTTATTCGTGAAGAGCGGCGATGCGCTCCAACTTGTCATCGAACTCGAGCAGGGGAGAATGCTGACGTGCGGCTTGCAAGTCGTCCATGTGCGTTCCCCAAAGTTCGGCGCGACGATTACCTCGATTAGTCCGGAGGACAGGGAGCGATTGGCCCATATCCTGGACGAGCACGTGCAGAGCAATTTATCCCGCCGGTAATCGTTCTTGCCCCAAGGCTTGGCAGGCTGAGCTCAACAGAGACCAGGCCCGCGCTTTAGATTCCCGTCCCATAGACCGAAAGAGAATCTAGCAGTGGCTAATGTGCGGGGCTGAGTGGTTTCGGGCCAAGCCTGGTCGTGTGCTGGAAGACGCATTTCGGGCAGGTGTAGTGGACGAACTGCTGTCCACCGACCAGACGCTTCTTCATCGGCACTTGGCACCAGGTGCAGAGGCGATCCGGGAGTTCCGTCAGGGATTGGTTGAGGGGTGTCGTCATGGGCGGCATTCTCTCCGACCGCCGAGAACCTTGTCAACCGATCGAAGGGCTCCAATCGCAGCGCGGTGAAAAAAAGTTTTGTCATCTGTACTGATGAGAAATATTTCGTGGTATAGTCCGAAATGACGACTCATCGTCACCGGTTCTCCACCCTCCTAACAGAAAGGTGTCACCCCTATGAGTAGCTCGGCAGGTTCCGAGTCCGCAATCTTACCAACTGAGTCCCTGGCAGCTTCTTCCATTGCCCCCCAAGAGATGGTGGGCAATGGAAAAGCGTGGGGACTGTGTACCTCCGTCGACCTCCAAGACTGCAATCCCGATCTCATCCGCAACGCCGACCATATTCGCCGCTATGTCGTGGAGCTGTGCGAGCTCATCGGCATGAAGCGTTTTGGCGAGTGCCAGGTTGTCGATTTCGGCTCAGGTCGGGTCGCCGGCTATTCCATGGTGCAGCTGATCTCGACCTCGCTGATCAGCGGCCATTTTGCCAACGATACGAACAACGCCTATCTCGATATATTCAGCTGCAAGGGTTATGACCCTGCGGTCGTCGAGACCTTCTCCAAAGATTTCTTCGGCGCGCGTCGCAGTACCGCGACGGTTACGCTCCGTTACTAGCTCGGGAGTGGGAGCCGCGCGAGCGCGGCTCCCGCGGTCGATACCTGAGCCTCTTCCGTTCCACGAATCATGAAGCCCACCACCATCAAAGAATTTTTCACGCTACTTCCTGGCAAGCTCGACGCAGATGCGGCCGAGGATCTTGATGCGGTCTACCAATTCGACTTGAGCGGCGCCCAGGGTGGCCAGTACATTCTCACGATCCGGGATGGGGTCTGCCAGGTGTCCGACGGGATGCACGAAGATCCACACGTGGCGCTCTCGATGAGCGGGGAGGATTGCATCAAGATTTTGAAGGGCCAGCTGAGCGGACCGGCCGTCGCCATGTCGGGCCGACTCAAAATCAGCGGAGACATCGGCTTGGCGATGCAACTGAAAGCGCTGTTTCCCTCTCTCGGATAACCTGCCGGCTTCTCTGCCTGGATGCTGAAAAATCCCTCCAACGTCGTTCTCGGTTCGACAAAGTCCTCTACGTATCAGGATGGGGTACGCCTCCGGGTTTGACTTGCCTGCAGCCTGCTACGGACCGGTGGGTGCTTGTCCCGGTTCTGCGGGCATCCAATCGGCATCCTGCTCTGCGGCCTCGTCTGTATGGCGGGGGAAGCGTTCTTCGAGAATCACATAGATCGTCGGGACGAGAAAGAGCGTGAGGATCGTCGAGACACTGAGACCTCCGACGACCGTGCGCGCCAGGGGCGCGTTCGTTTCCCCGCCGGTTCCCCAGCCGATGGCCATAGGAAGCAGTCCGACGACCGTGGCCAGGGAGGTCATCAGAATAGGCCGGAGCCTGGTCCGCGCCGCCGTGATCGCCGCATCGTGCAGCTCCCGTCCTCTGCGACGCAGGACGTTCGTGTAATCCACCAGCAGGACGCCGTTTGAGACGACGATGCCCAGCATCATGATGATGCCCATCATCGACGTGGTGGAGAGGGTCGTGTCGGTCAGGAAGAGGATCAGGATCACGCCAGGGAAACCCATCGGGACCGAAAACATGATGACGAAGGGATCGATCAGCGATTTGAACTGAGCCGCCATCACCATATAAACGAGGACGAGGGCCAGGATCGTGGCAAAGAGCAGTCCCTGGAAGGTTTCTTTCTGTTGTTGGATCTGGCCGGCCAACTTGATGCTGAAGCCGGTCGGGAGCTGGATTTTGGCCAGGCCTGCCTCCAGATCGGTTGCAATGGCGCCAAGGTCCCGGTTCACGGGGTTGGCCGTCAGATGGACGACCCGCTGAAAATATTTGCGCTCGATCTTCACCGGGCCGGCATTGAGCTTGAGCGAGGCCACGTTTTTGAGCAAAACCGGCTCTCCGGTCTTGGTGGTCAGAATGATGTTTTCGATGTCGGTGAGATCTTTCCGGTGTTCCTCCGCGAGCCAGGCGCTGATGTAGTATTCGTTTCCGTTTTGCGGATCGGTGTAGATGATGGGATCGGTTTGGCCGTTGCCGTTGAGTGAGAAGAGCACGGCATTGGCCACGTCCGTTTCGCTGATGCCGAGGAGGGCGGCCTTCTCGCGATCCACCACCACGTTGACCTCCGGGTAGTTCTCCTCCCGGCTGACTTCGATGTCGGCCAGCCCCGGTATCTGGTGCATCAGCGTTTCGACTTCCCTGATCACCACGCGGGCCTTCTCGAAATCGTACCCGTAGATCTCCACGTCGACGGACTTCTGCGATCCGAAACTGGTGACCCGTTTGACGAGCCCGCCCGGATCGAAAAACATCGCGACGCCCGGGAAGAGTTTGAGGACCTTGGGCCTCACGTCGTTCATGATTTGGACTTGGTTGCGCGTCCTCTTATCCGGCGACACGAGATAGACGGAGATGACCGACGTATGGGGGCCGGTGTTCGGATTGAAGAGGGAAGACCGGCCCTGGGCTAAGACGCCGGTGCTGGAGACCATGGTCTCCAACTCCTCGGCGGGGATTTGCGCCCGCAGCACCCGTTCGACCTCGGCCACTTGCTGTTCAGTCTTCTCCACCCGTTGCCCGACCGGTGCCCGGAGCACGATGCGGAACTGGCTTTCGTCCGACACCGGCAAAAACTCCGTGCCGATCTTGGGCACCAGCGCGAGCGAGGCAGCGAAGAAGAGCAGGACGCCGCCGATGAAGAGCTTGCGATGGGCCAGGACCCAGCGGAGCGATCCCTCGTAGCCCTTGTCGAGGGACTCGTACCGGTCGCGACTCCAATCCATCAGGCGTACGAACCACGACGGCATCGACTTGTGAGATTCCTGTTCCGCCTTGAGGAATTTATAGCAGAGCGCCGGGGTGACCGTGCGGGAGACGAAGAAGGACGTGAACAGCGAGATCGCGATCGTGATGGTCAGGGGGATCAAGAGCAAGCGGGCAATTCCGACGACGAAGAAGATCGGAAGGAAGACGACGACGGTGGTGATGGTCGAGGCCAAAATGGGCATCGCCACCTCGCGGGCCGCCTCCAGGATCGCGTTCCAGCGTCGCGGCGTCTGGTTGAGGTGGCGCTGAATGTTTTCAAGCTCCACAATGGAGTCGTCGACGAGCCGGCCGATCCCGAGAGCCAGGCCACCCAGCGTGAACACATTCAGCGTTTGTCCGGAGAAGTAGAGCACGATGAAGGTCACCATGATCGACAGGGGGATCGCGACGGAAATGATCAGGGTGCTCGTGAGATTGCGGAGGAAAATCAAGATGACGGCTGCAGCCAGTAGCGATCCGTGCAACGCCTGTTCGGTGAGGTTGCTGATCGATTGGCGAATATAGACCGATTGGTCGAAGGAAATACCGAGCTTCACGCTGGAGGGAATCCCGACCATTTTCGGGAGGGCCTTGCGCAGCGCATCCACCACCTGCACGGTGTTGGCGATGGGCTGTTTATTGACGCGCAAGTAGACAGCTCTGGTTCCGTCCGTCCGGACGATGTTGGTCTGAATATCCGACGAGTCGGTCACGGTCCCGACATCCCGCACGCGCACGGGGCTGCCCTGCGGGTTGACCTTCACGATGACGTCTTGGATCGGGTCGACCGTGCGGAACTGATTGTTGGTGAAGACGTTGTAGTCCAGATTGCCGGCTTTGATGTCGCCCGAGGGGAGAATCAGGTTGGCGGCTTTCACGGACTTGACGACGTCGAGGATCGAGAGGCTCCTGGCGTTTAAGAGGGCCGGGTCGAGGTTGATGTTGATCTGGCGGATCTTCCCGCCCTCCACCGTGGCAGCAGCGACATCCGCAATCTGTTCGATTTGCGGGGCGATCGTATTGTAGGCCAGGTCGTACAGTGCCCGTTCGTCGAGATCGTCGCTGGAGACCGTGACGTAGGAGACGGGGATATTGGAGACGTCGAACTTGACGATGAAGGGTTGCAGAATACCGGGCGGGAGGCTATTGAGAATTTGAGTGATACGTTGCATCACCTCCATCTGGCCGACGTTGATGTCTGCGCCCCAGTTGAACCAGATCTGCACCGCGCCCATACCCTGTTTCGCAAAAGACTCGACATGCTCGACGTTCGACGCAGAACTGACAGCCTTCTCGATGGGATAGACCACGCTCTGTTCGATGTCGAGCGGTGGAGCGCCTTTATAGATCACGCCGACGAAGGCGACGGGCACCTGAATCTGAGGGAAGAGATCGACCGGTAGTCGCTGCAGGGAGGTGGCCCCCAGCAGCACCATGGCCAGGGACAGCATCAGGATGCCGATGCGATTGCGCAGTGCGAGGAGGGTTAGCCACATAGTGGAAGAAGTGATGCGTGATGAGTCATGCGTGATGCGTGAAGAAATGAGGAAATGAGCGGTGCATGAGACTGATCACTCATTGCCCATCACCCTTCACTGGGCTCGGCTGTGTCTGCACCGGCGTTCCATCGTGCACGAGGTCTTTCCCGGAGACGATCACCTGCTCCGACCCATCCAGGCCCTTGGTGACTTCTACCCGGTTTTCCTCGCGGACGCCGATTTCTACCGGGACACGCTGGGCCTTGCCGTTGAGCACAATGTAGACATATTGAGCATCCTCCAAGCGGCTGACGGCGTCGATGGGGATCTGTAACGCGTTTGTATGGCTGCCGACCAGGACCTCGACGCGGGCGAACATGCCGCCTTTTAAGACATGATTCTTATTCGGGAGATCCACCTCGACCGTCATCGTCCGGGTGGCCCGGTTCAACGCCTGTACGACTCTGGTGACCGTGCCTTCGAAGACGCGATCTGGATAGGCCTCTGCCCGGACTTCCGCTTTTTGACCCACATGAATGAGCGGTACGTCCTTCTCGACCACTTCGATTAAAATACGGACCGTCTGGATCTCATGGAGGGTCAGGATGCCCCGCGAGGTGGTGGAGGTGCCAGCGGTCGCTCCGCTGACGTAGGCGCCGAGATCGAGGTTGCGTTCAGCCACATAGCCGGCGAAGGGAGCACGGATGTAGGAGTAGGCCAGGTTCGTCTCGGTCTGCGCCAGCGCGACATCCATCTGCTGGACCTGCGCGCGAAGCGAGTCGAGAGATGCGGCTGCCCCGTCGTACGCGACCTGGGCGTTATCCAAATCCTGTTGCGAGACGAATTGATCTTTGATGAGCGCCTGCATCCGGTTGAGCGTGAGGGTGGTGTTGCGGACGCTCGCGTCCTGCTGGGCGACTCGCGCTTTGGCGGCTGCCAGGTTGGCCTTGGCCTGATTGACGGCATGTTGATAGTCCGTGTGGTCGATCTCGACCAGGAGCTGATTGGCTTTCACGAGGTCGCCCTTGTCGACATAGATCTTGCTGATGTAGCCGTCGACCCGCGAGAACAGATTCACCGCCTGATTGGGGGTGATGTCGGCGGTATAGGTGAGCCGAATGTCGAGGTCCTGCTTCAGCGGCGCCACGGTGGCGACGGTGATGGTCCGGGCCTTGCGGACGTCAGTTTTGGCGCCGCTGCTGAGACGAAACACGACGAGGGCCGTGAGCGCAAAAAAGATAATGACCCCGAGGGTCACAATCGGATGTTGTTTCAGGGGATTCATCGCGAACGCCTCCCCGGCGTTGTGCGGAGGGCCGGTTTCTTGATGAGCCCGGTGAGAAAGAGATCGACATAGGTGGCGACGGTGTCTTCATGGGATTGATGCATCGGGACTCCGAATATCTCATGGAGCAGACGGTGGTGGACGACCATGCCGATGAATGCGCGGGCCGTCAACAGGGGATCGAGCGGCCGAAACGCGCCATCGTCGATGCGTGTGCGAATGTACGCGGCGAGGTGGTCATAGAAGACCTTGTGGTGCTTGCCGAAGAACATGTCGGAGAGTTCATGGCCTTCCAGCGCGCTGAACAAGAGGAGCCGTAAGAGCGTCGAATCGACCCCGGGGCGAATGCGAAAGCTCGCGATCATCGTAAACACGCGATGATCGTCTCGTTTTTTGGTCGCCTCCTCTACCGCGTCGAGTAGTTCGTTGACGGTGACTTTTTCTGCCAGAATCGCGGCGTAGAGCGCCCGCTTCGTCGGGAAGTACTTGAAGACCAGAGCCTCGCTGACGCCCGCGGCCTTGGCGATTTCCTTTGTCGTGGTGCCGTTAAACCCTTTGGCGGCAAAGAGCGACGCAGCCGCGGCGATCAGTCCGGCCTGTCGTTCTCTGCTGGAAGGGCGTAGGGCTCGAGCAGGTTGGCGCATAGATCTCCAGGAAGTGAGTGAGTCATTACTCACTGCCGAACGATACCATGTCGCGAGGAAGGCTGACAAGAAACGATCCAGTCGGTGGCGAGATATTGCCTGCCCGGCCTTGCTGGACAGCCTGCTAAGGGAGGGAGGTGAGGTGTGGCCGTTGAGGACCTGGACGGTCAACGAGAGCAAACAAGGGGGGGCCGTCGCTGAGCGTGGAGCGGTTCATGTGTTTCCAGATAAAATGGCGGAGCCTGGTCCGTTCTCGAGCGGTGATGCGTAGAAGCTCGAGTCCGTATTCGAGTTGTGCGGACCGGACGATCCGAACTTCAGAAATGAGAATTGGACGGGCCGTCTCAGGGATGGTCAGGTAGAGATCCCAGAAACTTCCGATGGGCAGCGCCTCCGTACTGGAGATTTTGCACCCGCGTTCAGACAGATCAAGGGCTACGCCATGGCTGACATGCTGGAAGTGATCGGTTGCTGAAAGGCGAACGATGAGCTGAACCGGCACTCGCTGGGCGGCTCTGCGGTCCGTGGGTAGAACCGGAGGACGGATTGTCGCACGTTTGCCAGACCGTTGTCGTTCGGTCATGGAGTTCTCCACAGGGCAGGCAGTCTGCCTAATCGGAATGCGTGAGATTCGACCGCAAGAAATGACGGAGCCGGTTGCCTTCCCGCAGGCCCATGTTGAGGACCTCGACTCCGAACCGGCGGCCCGAAGTCCAAGCCACCCTTGATTCCATCACGAAGAGCGGGTCCTGTCCGTCGGGCAGGTAGAGAAAAATCGTCAGTTCCATTCCCAGTGTGACGGTGGCGTTGCCCCGAATACTTAATCCCTGGTGCGAAAGGTCCGTGACCATCCCGTCGCCCATAATGACCTCGCCAGATCTGTCCTGGGCTGAGTACATCAGCCCAAACTCAACCTGCGTCCGGAGGGATTGTCTTCGATTGACAGCCTGTGCCACTGATTGAAGTCTGTTTCCAGATGCGACCAGTGCTCGTTTCATGAGGGCACCTCCTTGTTCCCACATTGGTCTCAGTTGCTTCCGTTGCTGTTTGATGATGGGGTGCTGTGATCCCACAAGAACAATTGAAGATGATGCATGTCCTCCGACTTCATGTCCCCCAGCTTCACCCCAAAGTGGCGTCCCTCGACCCAGGATACCAGGCTCTGGCCTATACAGAGCGGCTCCTCCAATCCGGGAAGGTCGACAAACAGCGACAGTTCCATGCCGAGTGCGACCGAGCGATTCCCGCGAATGCCGATCCCCTTCGCCGAGAGGTTGGTCACGACGCCATCGGCGATCAGCATCTGGCTGGAGGCCATGCCGGAGTAGAGTAAGGTGAAGATTGTCGGGGTGCGGCTTCTGTGCCGGCGATCCGATTGATTAGGACATTCAGCGACTGCAGTGATGGGTGAGGCGGTGCGCATGGTTTCCTCCATGACAATACGTTTGAGGCCTAGATGATGCGAAATGCCGTTCGTCGATTATCCAAAGATGACAGTCGGACATGTTTCCAGACCACTTCTTGTATGCGCTTCCGTTCCTCTGCAGAGAGGTTGGGGAATCTGACGGAAAAGGAGGCTCGTTCAATCCAGGAGATGGTGACGCTGGTGAGGCACAGAGGGGCCAGTCCATCCTCCAGGTAGAGGTGCAGGGTGAGGTTGCTTCCCAGCGAGCTCATGGTCGAGCCCAGGATTTTGCAGCCGGTCTTGGAGAGGTCCTTCAGGATTCCTTCACCAGTAACGTTTCGCGCACCTTCTGTCCCGGAGTAGCTGACTCGATGCCCGATCGGAACTCGCTCGGCATAGCGCCGATCCAAGGGCGAATAGGCGTTCTGGTGACTGGTTCGAACTGCAGGGTAATTCAGCTTCATCGGGGCCTCCTCAGTGGTTCCGCCGCGGTGCCTTTGTTCTCCGCGACAATGTAAGAATACTGTATCCAGGAATTTCCACCATCCCTAGAGAGGGGGGATTGGAGCCCACCAGAAGGGGGGTGAATGGGGGGGGGCAGCTTAATTGGCGCGGGTTTTCTTGCAGGATGCTGAACAGCCCGCCAGCGTTGTTCTCGTCGTGAGCGCATCCTCAACGTAGTCTAAGGGCTACGCCTCCGGTGCGTTCGTCGGCTAAGGCCTTGACGGACGGCCTTTGAGATCATCCCGTAACAGTATTGAGTGAGATAGTCGGAGTGGGGAGCGGTTAAAATACGGTGGCGGAGTTGCCTTCGGTGATTTTGAGACGGAGTTCCTGGCTTTCGAAGAAGATGATCCCGCGATCTGTGGCGATCTCGTATCGAAGATTGATGTCGCTCTCGAATCCAGTCCAGCTATAAAACTTGACGGAGCCGCCGGTAAATTGCCCCGGTGTGCGGTCGAGTGAGCCATAGCGGGATTGGAGATAGGTCAGGATCTGATCGTGGGTCGCTTTGCCTTGGTAACGGACGGTGACGCGGGCAAATTTCCCGTCCACAGTCATGAATCGCATGGAGTCGACCTTCGCTGGGCCGAGCGAAGGGGCTCCGGTTTTCAGCTCATAGGTTTGCGTGCGACCGGCATCTTCGATTTTGGCAAAGGTGTCGGTTTCCGAGAAGGTCGCACCCCAAGGGATGCCCTCGAAGCCGTTCGGATCGTTCAGCATCGGTACGGCAAAGGCGAGAGTGCCGGACAGGGTGAGCACAGATACAGCTTGGATCAGGATGCTCAAACAGGCCGTACTCACCCTTTGTCTGTCACGAGATATGGCTTGTGCGCTGGCGGACTGTTTCAGCATCCTGTTACTCCGCTGAATCGGTGATACGGTCGTTGAATCGCGGCGCGAGGGTGCGGCTGTCGATGAAGAGATAGCCCCGCTCCGTGTTCGCATGATAGGTCAGGTTGATCTCTGTGTCGGCTCCGCGCCATGTATATTGCTGATTGAGGCCTCGCATCATCTGCCCGGGGATGCGCTCAAGGGAACCGAACTGCTGTTCGAGGTAGGTGAGGATCTGTTTATGCCGATCGTCGCCTTGATAACGAATGGTCACCCGGGCAAATTGGTCATCGACCGCCAAGAAGCGGACGCTGTCGACCGGGACTCCAGCATACGACGGCGTGCTGTTCTTCAATTGGAATTCGTTGACATGCGGGCCAGGCTGGGTGATTTCGAAGTCCGGTCTTGCGGTAAGTGCCACTCCCCAGGTGATGCCCTGGGATCCGTTTGGATCGTTCACCATCGGCACGGCATGAGCGAGCAGAGGGCTGCCAAGGGAGAGTAGCAGTCCCCATAGAACGAGGAGCCCGCCTCTGTGATTTCGTTGCCGTGTGATCATAGCAGAACGCTACCATGGCCGATCCTATGGCGCAACTCCCTCCGTTTTGTTGAGAATGCCCCGAGGCATAGCTTATAATGCGCGCGTTTTTCCATGTGCGTAGCGGCGAGGAAGCGATACATGATTGAAAGCGATGCATTTGTCCAAGCACTCCAGGATATCGGGGTGGATTTCTTTACGGGGGTCCCTGATTCCATCCTGGGCGGCATTATTGCCGAGTTGATGGGGCGGCGCCTCTATACCCCGGCCGTGAGGGAAGACGAGGCGGTGGCGATGGCAGCCGGAGCCTATATGGCCGGCAAGATTCCCGCGGTGCTCATGCAGAACTCCGGGCTCGGGACCTCACTGAATACGCTGATCTCTCTGAACTATATTTATCAGCAGCCCTGCATTCTGATTGTGTCCTGGCGTGGTCAAGGCGGGAAGGATGCGCCGGAGCATCTGGTCATGGGCGAGGTGATGGAGCCGTTCCTCGATACCATGAAGATTCCCCATCGCACCCTGACGGAAAAAACGGCAGTCGAGGACCTGAGATGGTTGGCGGAGACCTTTATGAAGCAGCGCATTCCCGTCGCGCTCTTGATCACCAAAGGGGTCGTGAAAGGGTTACACCCATGAGGCCGGAGCAAGGAACGATGCAGAGTCGGGCGATGGCCATGGCGGCCTTGATGGAGCTGCTGACTGATCAGCCGGTGATTATTTGTAACGGATTTCCCTCGCGCGAGGCCCAGAAAATTGCCGATCGTCCGACCCATTTTTATATGATCGGGTCCATGGGATCGGCGGCGGCGATCGGGCTGGGTGTGGCGCTGGCCAAGCCGAAGAAACAGGTAATCATTTTCGACGGTGACGGCAATGTGCTGATGGGCATGGGCACGTTGGCCACGATCGGCGCGCTCAAGCCGAAGAATTTCATCCATGTGGTATTCGATAATGAAGTCTACGGCACAACCGGCAATCAGCCGACGATTTCCAACGTCGTTCAGCTGGAGAAGGTGGCGAAGGCGGCCGGCTACGTGAACGTCGAACGGGTGTGGGAACGGGAAGACCTGGTCTACGAGTTCAACGACATGCTGAAGAAAGACGGGCCGAGCATGTTGCTGGTGAAAGTCAACGAGATGGTGGAAGATGCCGGGCGGGTGATGCTGGACCCGCCGGACATAACAAAGCGGTTCATGAACGCAATACAATAGCGATCAGCCTTCAACGGTCAGCGGTCAGCGTCTGAATGAGCTGATGGCTGAACGCTGATGACTGAACGCTGAAGGGACATATGATTCTCCTGAATCCAGGGCCTGTCAACGTGAGCGAGCGGGTACGGCAGGCGCTGTTGCGGCCGGATATCTGCCATCGGGAATCTGAGTTCACCGAACTTCTGCACGGGATTCAGGCCAAGCTGCTGAAACTCTTTGTGCCGGGGGCGGAGGCGGATTATGCCGCCGTGGTGCTGACCGGCTCGGGAACGGCGGCGGTCGAGTCTGCCGTCATGTCGTCGCTCCCGCAAGGCAAACGCATGCTGGTGCTCAACAACGGCGTGTACGGCGAGCGCATTTCCCAGATGGTCGGGCTCAATCGCCTGGGCATATCAGAACTCAAATACGACTGGACGACGAAACCGGATCCAGAGCGGCTGCGGCTGGCGCTCCGGCAACATCCTGAGGTGCAGGCGGTGGCGATGGTCCATCATGAGACGACCACCGGTCTCATCAACCCGGTCAAGGAAGTCGCGGAAGTCGTCGACAGCCAGAACCGGGTCTTCATTCTGGACGCGGTCAGCGCCTTGGCAGGTGAGCCGTTGGATATTGCCGGGCCCCACATCTATATGGTGGCAGGCACCTCCGGCAAATGTATCCAGGGGTTCCCCGGCCTGGGCTTCGTGCTCGTCCGCAAGGGATTTCTGGAGAGAATGCGTGGCTACCCCAGACGGTCGATCTATCTCAGTCTCACGCAATATGTCGATAACCAGGGCGTCGGGACGACTCCCTTCACGCCGGCCGTGCAGATCTATTACGCATTCGACGAGGCGTTGAACGAACTGATGGAAGAAGGCGTGGCCAAGCGGATTCAGCGATACAAGAAGATCGCGACGCTCATTCGGAATCGCATGACGAAGCTGGGCGTGAAGCCGCTCCTGACTCCCGACAAACAGTCCAACACGATCACGGCCTATTATCTTCCTGAGGGCATCACCTATCAGTCGTTGCACGATCAACTCAAAAAAGAGGGCTACGTGATTTACGCGGGCCAAGGCCAGTTTGAGAGCCAGATCTTCCGCGTGGCCAATATGGGTGTCCTGACGGAGGCACAGATCGTCGGATTCCTCGACGCCTTTGAACGGATCTCCGGCAAAGCATGAAAGCGATCATCCTCGCAGCCGGGGTCGGGAAGCGTTTGTGGCAGGTCACACAACATCGCCCGAAGTGCCTCATCGAGATCGGCGGGCAGACTCTCCTGCATCGTTACCTCACGTCCCTCCGGAGCGTCGGCATTCAATGCGCCGACATCGTCGTGGGGTACAAACAGGAGATGATTCGCGCGGCGGTGGCGGCGAACTCTTGTGATGTGCGAGTGAATTTTCTCGTCAACGAGGCGTTTCACCGAGGCAGTATTTCGTCGCTCTGGATCGCGCGGACGGCCCTGGACGACGATGCGATCGTCATGGATGCGGATGTCCTGTTCCATCAGGAGATTTTGCGCCGCCTGGTGCAGTCCCCCTACCCGAACGCGTTGCTTATGGACGAAACCGTCAAGCAGACCGGAGAAGAATGTATGGTGGTGGTGGAAGGCGGGCGCGTGATTGCGCTGACCAAGCAGATGCCGTCGCATTACGATTATGCAGGGGAAGGCGTGGGGTTCCTCAAGGTCCGTCATGCCGATGCGACCCATGTGGTGGCTTCCCTCAGGACCTATGTGGATCGCGAGGCCTGGCAGATGGAATATGAGGATGCGCTCGTGGGGTTCTTTGCCGACGTCAAAGTCGGGCATGAAAAAATAGGGGGGCTCCCCTGGACCGAAATCGACTTCCTCGAAGATGTGGAGAAAGCAGAACGGGATGTGTTGCCGAAGTTATAGGTGCGTCGTTCGTGAAGCGTCCATCATGAATCGCTGACCGGTCTTGCGAGATACGAACGACGAGATACGAAGTTATGAGTGAGAGCCTCATCCAAAGACGGGCTGACGTGCAGGGATTGAGCACGGCGATTCTCTTGCCCTCGGTGAACCTCTTTGGCGAATCGGCCGGTCTCTATGCCGATGAAGTGGGTCCGCTCACCAGCGTGGTGGGGATCGGCCTCTTCCACCGGACGGTCCTGACGCTGCAGCGAGCCGGCATCAGGCAGCTCATGGTTCTGGTCGGGCCGGAAGAAGATCAGCTCAAGCAGGCATTGGGGAAAGGGCCGCGCGTCACGATCCCTGTGCGCTGGATGCCGATTCGTGAATTTCCTCTGGACGATCCTCGCACCTGGGAAGCCCTTGCAGCCGAAGTTCATGGCTTCTGCCTTCTCTCCTCGGTGCAGGGGGTCTTTGCGAGCCCCTTGATCGAAAGTTTGCGCCAGGAAGTGCAGGAGGGCCAGGCGATCCTCGTGGCACGAGCCGATCGTGCACGAGATCGACAGCCGCAGCGGCCTGGTCTGCGCGTGAAGGCGCAGGACGGCCGGCTTCTCTCGATGTCCTCCAGACAGGACGACGCAAGGCTGGTGGCCACGGATCTGGTGGTACTTCCGGCCAGTTTCATGAGCAGTGCCAGCCGCACCGGTGTGGAAACCGGCAGGGTGCCGATTCGCCGATGGCTCGAACGGGCTGCGGTAGATGGACATGTACGGGTGCTGTCCACGGAGACGAACCGTGCTCATTGGTATCAGGACGTGCGTGATGCCGCCGATGTGAAGGCGGCCGAGACGCAGCTGTTCAATTCTCTCAAGGGCGAGTTTGAGGGGTTCGTCGACCGGTTCTTCAATCGGAAGGTTTCCCGCTGGTTCACCCGTCTTTTCCTCGCCCTGGGCCTTTCGCCGAATCCGATTACGATGTTGGCGGCGCTGGTGGGATTGGTCGCCGCCGTTGGCTTTGGCGTCGGAACGTACAGCGCTGGCATTATTGCCGCGCTGCTGTTTCAATTGGCCGCAATCATCGATTGCTGCGATGGAGAAGTCGCGCGATTGACCTTTACCGAATCGCCCTTCGGCGCCTGGCTCGATATTGCGATGGACAATGTCGTGCACATGGCGATCTTTGCCGGGATCGCGGTAGGTTCGTATCTGCAGATGGCGGGACGCGAAGGCGCATGGGTTCCCTTGGCATTGGGATCAGCAGCGGTCGTGGGGAATGGACTTTCATTCTGGCTGGTCACTCGCGCACAGAAGATCAAAGCCGCGAGTGCCTGGAAGACATCGGTGCAGGCTGCCTGGTCGGACTTCATGCTCAAAAACGTCGCCAGCCGTGATTTCTCCGTGATCGTGCTGCTCTTTGCTCTGCTGGGCAAGCTCGATTGGTTTCTCTGGATGGCCGCGATCGGATCCATGGTGTTCTCCCTCTTGATGCTCTGGGTCATCAGACCGTCCGCGACCACCCGTGCTTAAGGAGGTGGCAGGGAGCGGCCATGTGCCCTTCTTGCTCGCAGAACGCGCACGATGAAACGGTGCTCGTCCGATGCGCGCAGTAAAGGGCAGCCCGGCCACTCCCTTGTTGAAGGTGTGGAGATAAAGGTACGTTCCTCTATGATCGGTCTGCTTTCTTCCTTCATCATGGATCGCTAGCCTAGAGTGCTTAGACTTTTGCTACTCATCGTCGGTCTCCTTGTCCTCATTCTCATCGTCTGGCATATCGGTCCCGGACAGATTTACGACGCGGCAGCGCAATTGGGGCCGGTCGCGCTCCTCGTCCTCCTGATTCCCTCCGTGATTATGTATGTGATCGAAGCCTACGGCTGGAAAGTCACGCTGGGTCCCTCGGCGAAGGACATTCCGTTCTGGCGGGTGCTTGCGATCAGGACAGCCGGTGAAGTGGTGAACATGACCACGCCGACCGCCTACGTCGGCGGCGAGCCACTCAAGGCCTATTTGCTCAAGAAACACAACGTGCCGATGGTGGAGGGGCTCGCCTCGGTCATCATTGCCAAAACGACGATGACGATCGCCGAAGTGCTGTTCATCCTGCTCGGTATCGCGTTGGGGGTGTGGCTATTGGGCGGGAACGATTCATCCGGTCAGACCGTGGCAGCCGCGCTTTTGAGCGTCGGTCTGCTGGCCTTCGGGACCGCGGCCTTCGTATTCGTGCAGCGGCAGGGGCTCTTTACCTGGCTCCTAGGGTTTCTGCGAAAGATCGGGCTGAAGATTGCCTATCTGGAAGCGCGCGAAGAACAGCTACGGTCGCTGGATCGAACGATTTTGAGTTTTTACCGGGACAACCGTCCGGCCTTTTATGCCTCTACCGGGCTCTTCTTATTGGGCTGGCTGTCCGAGGCCTTGGAGGTGTACGTCATCCTCTATCTTCTCGGCGGTCCCGCCATGGCCCTCTCCGCCATCTCCATCGGTGCCCTCTCCGTCTTCATCAAAGGCGGCACCTTCTTCATTCCAGGCAGCCTCGGCGCCCAAGACGGCGGGAATGTATTGCTCCTCAAGGCCTTCGGCTACAGCGACGTCACCGGGATCACCTTCGCCTTGCTCCGGCGATTCCGCGAACTTGTCTGGATCGGACTGGGCCTGCTCTGCCTAACCTTCGTCGGCGGGCGGGAAGTGGCCATGCAGGAAGAGCTCACTCAAGATTCAGGGAAAGGCTCCTGACACCTTCTTCCCTCCCCATGGTATTTTGGCGTTCGTTTGGCACCACGCCTTTGCCGAAGTCACCCAAAAGGAGGGCGCGGAAAGGTCGGAGTCTCACGATTGACCATTCCAAGTATCCAGCAGCTCCTTAAGATTTGGACAATTTCTTTTTGTGACCTCACAAAGATCCTCCGTCGAAATCCCAACCTGTTTATGAAGGTCTTGAAACTGATGAAACTGTAGATTTGTTAATGCATGTTGCAACTTGGTGGCGCTTCCGACTGTCACCAGGCTGTTATAGGCGATGGCCATATTGATGAAGGCCTCAAAGTGAATGCCGAGCTGGAAGGGGGACGTCGAACTGCCATTTCTAGCTGCTGTGGAGAGAACCTCATCTATGCAGTCTTTGTAAGACTGCATTTGGGTGAGGAGTGCTGAGTTTCTCTCGCATGGCCGAATAGATTGACGCCCGCGCGTTATCTCGCTCCGAATGGTTGGTTTTTCAATGACCGGAGCGTCAAGGTTTGCTGCAAGAGACAAAAGTGTGAAGCTGAACATCTGAAAAATAACAAAAAAACAAATGATGATGTTGTTGAGAAATGAAAGCATTCCCTCTCCAGTATTGTGTTCTTAAAATTGGCGCAAATGTATGACCTTACACATGGTGAAGTCAAAAACTATCGGTGAAACATTCTAATGTCATGTTTGAAGCCCAGAAGGTAGGTATCCGATCGCCTCAACGAGCTATTGTTCCGCTGATCCGCGATCAACTAGAGAGGATGAGGCATGACTCAATCTGGGTGTTAGTTGTGCTAGATGGGGGCTATCGGGGACCAGCTTGGCACCAGTTGTTGGAGCTCAGCACAGTCAACACGGTTGTGAGAATCTCAGACCGATCATGACGAGAGTTCCGAATACAGCCGTGACCGCAATAACTGCTGTGTAAAGCTGAGGGTACAAGCTTCGATTGGCGGATTTGCCTAACGGGCTATCCAGGGCATTTTGAATGTCTTTATCCAGATGAGAGCAGTAGGCCGTAACCAGGTTTCGTTGTTGCTGCAAAGTTTCTTGAGATGCCCAAATCAACCAGAATCCTAGAACCATGAGTGCTGAAGGTACAAGAAAGAAGAGATGGTGCATCCATTGAATGTTCAATTCGATATAAACCGCCCGGTAAAGACCAGTGATGGCACCGATTGCAATGAGTATATTATAGAAGTCACGCCATCCCATCTGCTTTGTACTCTCAATATCGGCATGTGCGTTCTTCAAAAGAACCAGCAGTTCTGAGTGGAAGTTATCGCCATGCATGGAATGATTCTCCAATGTTTCTTAGCGAGGCTTGATAATAACACACACACGTTTAGATACATAAAACACCTGAGCCTGCTGATTGTGTGTCAATTATGAGCTTGTAAGATATCGATAAAACGGGGGGTAAATGCTGGTGTCAGTGGTCACCAGATAAGGATAAGTAGTACTTGCAGGCGGTTTCATAAACCTGATGACGAGCAAAAGACATGAATAATCCAGATGTTGCAAGCTCTGCTAGTATGCTGCTGCCAGCCAGAAGGGGCCAGCAAAACCGCAGGTCGAATCAGGGCGCTAATGTTCGTATGTTGCGAAGGGGTATGTCACTGGTTATTTAGTCTCAATCATAGACTCAGATGTGCCAGAGCCCAGAGTGGACAGCCCTAATACTCCTCTAAAGGGGGCGGCCTGGTGATCTCTCACTGCGTGCGTCCAACGAGGGTCTCTTGCGGCCTTTTCAGCAACATCCACATATCCTCTCTCCCAAGGGAATCGCCAGACTGTCCTTCACTGCGCGCATCGGACGAGCACATTCTGATCGTGCGCGTTCTGCGAGCAAGAAGGATGGTCCGGCGGCTCCATTCCTATCCTTCTGAGGCCGCGCGTTCCGCGAGCACGAAGGGCAGCCTGGTCGCTCCTGCCTCTTCCTTTTGTGCTAGGATGCCGCGCATGTCAGCGTTAAGACTAGTACTTTGGGGATTTCTTGCCATTCTCGGTGCCGTTGCGCTTGCCTTTGTGGCGGGTCTCGTCAATCCCCATGAAAAAGTAAATGGGCTCTGGCTGGTCGTGGCGGCGGCCTGTATCTATGTGCTGGCCTTTCGCTTCTATGGCCGTTGGATTTCGCAGCGGGTCGTTGAGTTGAACGATCAGCGGGTCACTCCGGCGGTGCGGTTGAACGACGGCGTCAATTTTCATCCCACTAACAAATATGTCTTATTCGGCCATCACTTTGCGGCGATTGCCGGAGCGGGGCCGTTGCTTGGGCCGGTCTTGGCGGCGCAGTTCGGATTTTTACCCGGCTTTCTCTGGCTCGTGATCGGCGCGGTATTGGGCGGAGCGGTCCAGGACTTCATCATCCTGGTGGCGTCGATGCGACGGAATGGCCGCTCACTGCCTGAAATTGCGCACGATGAACTGGGTCTTGTCACTGGGACGGCCACGGCGGTGGCGGTGCTCTTCATTGTGGTGGTGGCGCTGGCAGGGCTCGGCTTTGCCGTCGTGAATGCCCTCTATCTGAATGCCTGGGGCACCTTCACGATTGCGATGACGATTCCCATCGGCTTCATCATGGGCTTCTATCTTCAAAAGTTCCGGCCCGGTCAGGTGGCGGAAGTCTCCCTGATCGGCGTGGTGCTCTTGGTCGCGGCCGTAATTTTCGGGCGGGTGGTGGCTCAGTCTTCGCTCGCTGGTTGGTTCGAGTTCGAGCGCACGACTCTTGTGCTGGTGCTGGCCGGCTATGGGTTTCTCGCTTCTGTTCTGCCGGGCTGGATGTTGCTGGTGCCGCGCGGCTATCTCTCTACCTTCATGAAGCTTGGCGTAGTGGCCTTGCTGGGAGTGGGAGTGGTGCTCATGGCGCCGACGATCGAGATGCCGCGCGTGACGATATTCGCCAGCGGAGGTGGACCGATTATTCCCGGCCAGCTCTTCCCCTTTCTTTTCATCACCATTGCCTGCGGAGCCGTGTCGGGCTTTCACTCGCTGGTCTCGTCCGGGACGACGCCGAAGATGATCGAGCAGGAATCCCAGGCCACGGTCGGCTACGGGGCGATGTTGCTGGAAAGTTTTGTCGGTGTGATGGCGCTTATCGCCGCCTCGGTTTTGATCCCTGGCGATTATCTGGCGATCAATACGATGCTTCAGCCTGAGGCGCTGGCTGCGATGGGCTTTCCGGTCTCGAGGATTCAGGAGCTCTCGCAGCTTGTCGAGGCAGATGTGGCGGGCCGGCCTGGCGGGGCCGTGTCGCTGGCAGTCGGCATGGCCTCCATCTTTTCTGCGCTCCCCGGGATGTCCGGCTTGATGGCCTACTGGTATCAGTTTGCCCTGGTGTTCGAGGCCCTGTTCATTCTGACGACGATCGATACCGGCACGCGGGTGGGGCGTTATCTCATTCAGGAAATGGGCGGGCGTTTCTATGCCCCCTTGCGGCGGATGAATTGGTGGCCCGGTGTGGCGATGAGCAGCGGGTTGATCGTGGGGGCCTGGGCCTATCTGATCGGCACCGGCAGTATCTCGACGCTCTGGCCGATGTTCGGCGCAGCGAATCAGTTGCTGGGCACTCTGGCCCTCTGTATCGGGACGACGGTACTTATCAAGATGAAGAAGGCGCAATATCTCTGGATCACGGCGTTGCCGATGTTGTTCGTCGGGACCGTCACCTTGATGGGGTCCTATGAGATGTTCGGGATGTTTGTGGCCAAGGCCTCGTCCCTTGCCGATAGCGGGCAGGCTTTTGCCTTGTATCTGGATGCGGGGTTGGTGGCGGTGGTGGCCTTGCTCGCGGTGATCGTCTTGGGCGATAGTATCGTACAGTGGTATGGCTATGTGGTCTTGAAGCGGCCCTTCACCAGCAGTGAGGTGGTGGTGATGGCAGGCGGGGGCTCGCCGGGAAGACTGCAGACGACGATTCGCCATGATGATGAAGAAAGACGGATGCAGTTGCCCGGTGGGGGTTGCTGTTAATGGGCGGGCGGGAGCAGCCAGGTGCCCTTCTTGCTCGCGGAACGCGCACGCTCAGAAGGTGCTCGTTCGACGCGCGCAGTAAAAGGCAGCCTCGGCCGCTCCCTTTTGGTGAGGTGTAGAGAGTGGGAGGGGACTCGTTGGACGTGCGCAGTGGGAGATTAGGCAGGCCATCCCTTAGGCTGTCGAGGAAAGTTTCTTGTGGGAAATAAAATGATTGAAGTTAGACGAGGAGGGGATCGTGGCTGAGCAATTTTCGTTCGATGTGGTGTCGGAAGTGGATATGCAAGAGATGAAGAACGTCGTCGATCAGGCGTCGAAGGAAGTCAAACAGCGCTTCGACTTCAAGGACTCGAAAACGGAAATTACGTTGAAGGAGAAGGAAAAGGAACTCTCCTTGGTCTCCGACGATGAATATAAGCTCAATGCGGTGATCGACATCATCAAGGCTAAGTGCGTGAAGCGCGGGGTTTCGCTGAAAGCGTTTGACTATGGGACCATCGAAGCGGCGCTGGGTGGAACGGTGCGCCAGGTGGCGAAGATTCAAAGCGGGATCGCGGCGGACAAGGCGAAAGAGGTGACGAAGGCCATCAAGGAGTCCAAGCTGAAAGTGCAGGCGCAGATCCAGGGCGAGCAGGTGCGTGTGCTGAGCAAGAGCAAGGACGATCTCCAGGCTGCCATGGCGTTCCTCAAGGGGCAGGATTTTGAGATTGATTTACAGTTCACCAACTACCGCTGACACAGGATGCTGAAACAGGTCACCAGCTGCGTTCTCGGTCGATCGAGCGCCTCAACGTGCAGGCAGCACGCCTCGGCACTTGATCTCCCTGCGGCCTTGCTGGATGACCTGTTTGAGCATCCTGGATAGATTCTGAGCCGTTCAACACATGACACACGTCCTTGCCCTTCTGCTTCTTTTCGTTGTAGCCCTCTCTGGCTGCAATCGCAGCGATGCGATTGTGGTGATTCAGCTCCATCCGAAGAATCCCGATATCATCTACGTTGCGACGAACGACTACATTTACAAGACGCGCGATGGGGGCAGGACCTGGACGAATCTGTCGCAGGGCATGAGCCATTCCCGCGTCATTTCGATGGCGCTCGATCCCGTCTATCCGGCTACGGTCTATGCCGGCACGAAGGGTGATGCGGTGTACAAGAGCTACGATGGCGGGCAGCGCTGGGTTTCGCAACGATCAGGCCTGGACGATGTGACGGTGTCTTCCGTAGTCAATCAGTTCGTTTTCGATCCGGCTGACAATAATCATCTCTTTGCCGCGACGACGATGGGCGTGTTTGAAACCAAGAACGCCGGCGACAGTTGGACGAAGCGCATGGAGGGCATGAAGGAAGTGCTGATGGTGGTGACGCTCGGCTTGGACCCCACGAGGCCTGAGATGCTCTATGCCGGCACGAGCGGTGGTGTGTATAAATCGCTTGATCACGCGGGGCATTGGGAGAAGGCGAACAACGGCCTCGTGTCTCCCGCCATCATCAAATCGTCGCGCGCGTTGAATGTGACGGCAACGCTCGTCGACCCCTATGAGCCGGACACGGTTTATGCCGCGACGCTCGAAGGGCTTTATAAGTCGACGGATGCGGCGGCATCGTGGGTGCGCATCGCCCAATCGCTGCACGATCAGATGGTGTTTTCGATGGTCTTGGATCGGACGAAAAAAGGTGTGCTGTATCTGGGTGGCAGGGAAGGCATTCACCGGAGTGAAGACGGAGGGAACACCTGGACGACGTTGAACAAGGGGCTGACGACGCTGAATGTGCGGTCCCTCGCGCAGAGCGCCACTGACCCGAAGCTGTTTTATCTTGGAACGAATGGGAGCGGATTGTATCGCAGTCAGGATGCAGGCGAGACATGGGAGCCGATGCCGCCGGTGGTTACCGCGCCTTCATCCTGAAACGGATGGTGTCAGCTTGTCGTAGCGGGCGGTCTATTTTTGGTTTTGCAGACTGGATCCGACAGCGGAGCCCCCAAAAGAAGACCCGACTGAGCTGTCCTGGAGGCTTGAGCCGACGCTCGAAGACCCGAGGCTTGAGCCGATGGACGAGTCGGAAATGTTTGAGCCGATGGTCGAACGTTGGAGCGATGAGTTCACCGTCGACGAGGTATCGCTATTGAGCGTCGATTCTCCGATCGAGGGGCCTGCCCGCCCGGTGGCGCCGATTGCAAAGCCGGTCGGGCCGCTTGCGCCGATGTCTGTGCTGCTCTTGGGGGAAGCTCCGATATCCTGACCGGTCCGTCCGCTTTCTGTCGGTGCGCCTGTTCTGGGGGCTTTCCCGATGTTCGGTCCTGCGGCCGGCGCCACGCCGATATCCATTCCGGTCTTGGCGCTTCCCGGGAGTTTGGGGGCGCGAATATCTCTGTCGATCGACTCTTCCAGCTCGCGCATGGTGCGGGTTTCCCGTCCGCTTTCTTCAAAATCGACCTGCTCCCGCCTGTTCGATGCATCCCCAATTTTCCCAAGTCTGCTCCGGAGAGTTCGGAGATCGGCTCTGGCCGTCGTCACGGGCGTGATCATATCCCGAAGCATGATGCCTCTTGAGGCCATCGAATAATTCGAGAGCTGCTTCTGTGTGGACTCCAGGAGCTCCGAGACTTCTTCTCCAAGATCTGCGATCCGCTGGAGTTCGTCGGGATCGGTCTTGCAACAGCTGAGAAACTGACGATATTCACGCAGAAATGCCGATACGTCGCGCTGTAGATTCTCGACCTTGAAGTCGCGCGGCGCTTTCTCGCTCGTGGCCGCTTCCCCTTCTTGCTCTACCGTCTGGGCCTCTTTCTTCTCAACCAGCGGGACACACCCTGGTTCATTGGTCGCAGAATATTGTTGATCGGCTTTGCGATCCGGGCACCAATAGACTGGAGAGGCCGCTGAGGCTGTGTCGGCAGCGATGGCGCTGAGCGTGAGAGCGATGCCTGCTGTGAAGATCGTCACGAGGAGGGGATTGGCTGTCGTGAGTGAACGCATAAAACTATTCTCAACCCGACTCGAACCCTTGTCAATGAAACAGCCAACTTTGCGTGCATGGTTATCGCATGACGCCAATGGATAGATCTTACCTGGTCGCACTCCTGAGAGGAGGTGGGCTCATCTCGTCGGCCATGAGCGACAGTGCTGGGCCATGGTGAGCCGTTTTTCCTTCCAGTTCTTCCTCATTGAAGTGGTTGGTGGGTGATTGTGGTGTGGCAGGGATGTTTGGATGTCACGAGGAGCCAACCTCCTTTCCCTCCGTACATCCTGTTTCCGTGAATTTAGGACAAAGCAGAGACCGTTCTCTCTCCTAGGATGGTCAAGAAATAAGGGGGATTCCCCCCGGTTTTCCGTGCAAAAAATCCTGAAGAAGCCTGGACCATAAAAGTTTCATAAGTACCTGAATCTTTTGTTGACAAGTCTTCGAGTGGGTGTATACTCCGGCATTAGTGGGAGAAAGTGGGTGAGTCTGGTGAGCGTTGATTTATGGAGGTTTTTCGACATCTCCCGGTCATGTCAGAAGAGGTCCTGTTTTGGCTCATTCGAGAGGATAGCCGAGTCTATCTTGACTGTACAGTGGGGTACAGTGGGCATGCTGAAAAGCTTCTTGAATCAAGCAGTTCTAGCTCCAGACTTATCGGTCTTGATCGCGATGCGATCGCCATTGCAGCTAGCCGGGAACGGCTCGCTCGATTCGGCGACCGTGTACACCTCATCCATGGGCACTTTGTGGAACTGAAACAGCATCTTGCTGCCAGTGGCATTGGCCGGGTCGATGGAATTTTGTTCGATCTTGGCGTGTCGTCTCCGCAGTTGGACGAAGCGACTCGAGGGTTTAGTTTTCAAGGGGATGGCCCATTAGATATGCGTATGGATCAATCGAAAAGCGGAACGGCCGCTGACCTGATCAATCAATGGTCGGAAGCAGAGATGGCCGATGTGATTTTTCAATTCGGCGAAGAGCGGTTTTCTCGGCGCATTGCGCGCGCCATTGTCAGTGCGCGTGAACGTCGTCCCTTGGCGACGACAAAGGAGTTGGTTTCTGCGATCGAGGGCGCTGTTCCTGCGAGTTATCGGCATGGCCGTCTCCATTGCGCGACCCGTACGTTTCAGGCCATTCGTATCGCCGTCAATCAGGAGCTCGACTGTCTCGAGCCGGCGTTACGCGACGCGGTGGACGTCTTGTCTCCTGGAGGCCGTCTTTGCGTGATTTCATTTCATTCGCTCGAAGATCGAATAGTGAAGCATACGTTTCGGGCTCTTTCCGGCAAGGACGATCCTTCGCTGGAAGTGCTCACGAAGAGACCGCAGGTTGCGTCCCAAAAAGAATCAGACAGAAATCCTCGGTCGCGCAGTGCCAAGCTGCGGGCCGCCCAACGGGTCTCCAGGGAGGGTCAGCCATGAAGACGCTCACGATTATTGCCGGTGTGATGTTGGTCTTCGTGTTTGTGTGGGAACGGGTCGATGTCGTTCGGTTGGGTTATCAGATCGAACGATCGAAGAGTCAGAAAATATTGTTGGAGCGGGAGCGGGATCAGTTGCAGGTAAAAGTGTCTTCGCTGGCGGCTCCGGAGCGAATCGCGAAGCTGGCGACGGAGAAGTTGGGGTTGGTTCCACCGCAGCAGGGACAAGTCCTGATGGTGCATCAGCCTGGAAGCGCTCCGGGCCTGGCGCGTCCTTCGATAGAGCCGGTTCGTTTGGCGCGGCATATGGCCGCTGGGGGGGTGAACGAGTGACTGCCGGTCCTTCTCGCGGGCGTCGCTATGTGATGCTGCTGCTGTTTTTCTGCGGGTTCAGCATCATTGTGTTTCGATTGGTCACGCTCCAAGTGCTTCAGGCGGCAGAACTCACGGCCAAAGCCGATCGGCAACATCAAAAGACGGTGTCATTCGAAGGCGCGCGCGGCACGGTATCGGATCGGCACGGCAAAGTGCTGGCGATGAATGTGGAGGTACCGTCCGTGTTCGGCGTCCCTACGTCGTTGGAAAGCCCGGCGACCGTCGCCCGCCATCTTTCTCCGGTGCTCCATATTCGAACCGGTGAGTTGGAGAAGAAGCTTCGTCAGGATAAGAGCTTTGTCTGGCTGGCGAGAAAACTCGATCCGGAGCAGGGTCGTCGGCTAGAGCAGATGTCGTTAGCGGGGATCGGTGTGGTGATGGAGGGGCGACGGTTCTATCCCAAGGGTCCGTTGCTGGCTCATGTCCTCGGTTTTTCCGGGATGGATGGGCAAGGACTCGAGGGGCTTGAGCGCCGGTACGATTCGCACCTGCATGGGGAAAAGCGCGTGACCGTCCTGCAGCGCGATGCCTTGGGGCGCACGGTGTTTCCGAAGGGCGTGACGGAGCAAGTGCCGACACCGGGACATGCCCTGACGCTGACCATCGACGAAGTGATCCAGTACATCGCCGAGAAAGAACTCGAAGAAGCGGTCTTTCATGCCCGTGCGAAGTCCGGGACGATCATTGTCATGGAGCCGCAGACCGGCGCGATTCTCGCAATGGCGGTCAGCCCACGGTTCGACCCAAACGTCGTCGCCAAGTTGACGCCCGATCGGTGGCGCAATCGTGCGTTGACGGATACGTACGAGCCTGGATCGACGATGAAAGTCGTCGTGGCGGCCGCGGCGCTTGAGGAAAAGGTGATGACTCCCGGCACGATGGTGTTCGGTGAAAACGGTCATATGGTGATCGCGAACACGACGATTCATGACCATGAAAAGCTGGGATGGATCACGTTTTCTGAAGTGATTCAAAAGTCCAGCAACATTGGTGCGGCTAAAGCTGGAATGGCCCTCGGCGATCAGCGGCTCTACCGCTATCTTCAGGGGTTCGGCTTCGGTCAACGGACGGAAATCGATCTCCCTGGTGAAGTGAGTGGACTCTTGAAGGCGCCCAAAGATTGGGGCCGTCGATCGGTGGCGTCAATTTCGATGGGACAGGAAGTCGGGGTGACGGCGCTCCAGATGGTCTCGGCTTTGTCGACCCTTGCCAATGGGGGTGTGATGATGAAGCCCTATGTGGTGTCTGAGATTCGCGATGCGAAAGGGCATGTGCTGAAGGAGGTCCTTCCGCAAGTGAAGCGGCGCGTCGTCTCGCCGGATACGGCCTGGATGATGACGGCCATGATGGAAGGTGTGGTGACGAATGGGACGGGGGCGAAGGCGGCCATTCCAGGATTTCGCGTGGCCGGAAAAACTGGGACCGCGCAAAAAATCGATCCGCGAACCGGCGCCTATTCCTCTACGCAGTTTGTCGGATCGTTTGTCGGCTATGTGCCGGCGGAGTCTCCTCGGTTGGCAATGATTGTGATCATCGATGAGCCTCAAGGCGAGGCCTGGGGCGGGACCGTCGCCGCGCCCGTATTTCGGCGGGTAGGCGAGCAGGTGCTCAATTATCTCGGCGTGTCCAGGGAGGACACGGTGAAGATCGCATTGGCGGTAAGGGAAAACTAAGAGGTTATGGCGCGAGATCCCCTCACGGTCACGCAGTTGCTCGCCGCCCTCCATGGGCAGGTTGAGATTCAGGAGCAGCGAGGCGATGTGAATCGTTTGGTGCATGGGATCGCGGACGATTCGCGGGCCGTGACTGATGGGAGCATTTTTGTTGCCGTCAAGGGTGAGCGTGTTGATGGACACGATTTTGTCGAGCAGGCGATCAAGGCCGGAGCGGGTGCGGTGATTGCGCAGGCGGCCGTGGCGACAGGGTCGGTGCCGCTCGTGCGGGTGGCTGATTCGCGCAAGGCGCTCGGTCTTCTCGGCAGCCGGTATTATGGTGATCCCTCCGCTCGTCTGAAGATGATTGGCGTGACCGGTACAAATGGAAAGACGACGACCACCTATATTTGCAAATCGCTCCTGGAGGGGATCGGTCGACGGGTGGGGTTGATCGGCACAGTGGGGTATCAGATCGGGCAGGAGATATTCCCTGCTCCTCACACGACGCCCGGCGCGCTTGACCTACAGCAGTTGTTGGCGAAGATGGTCGAGGCTGAGCTCAATGCCGCAGTCATGGAAGTGTCGTCCCATGCCCTTGCGCTGGACCGGACTTCTGGCTGTGAGTATGACGTGGCGGTCTTTACGAACCTCACACAGGATCACCTCGATTTTCATCACACGATGGACGAGTATTATGAGGCGAAGTTGCGGCTGTTCACAGGATTAGCCGGGGGACAGAAAGTCGGGAAACGCGCGATCGTCAATCTGGACGATCCCCGCGGAAAGGCGATCCAGGCGGCCTGTCCCGTGCCGGTCTGGGGTTATGCCATTCAGAACCAGGCAGATCTCAAGGCGGAAGGAGTGCGTCTCTCGCTTGCCGGGACGACCTTCACTGCGGCTACTCCGAGCGGCACGTTCATAGTCGAAAGCCGGTTGGTCGGAGAGCACAACGTCTACAACTTGCTGGCGGCGATCGGCGTGGCGTTGCACGACGGGGCCACGATCGATCAGATTCGCGAGGCGACGGCGCATATCGCCAACGTTCCTGGGCGATTTGAGCGGGTCTCTTCCGGGCAAGACTTTACCGTCGTCGTCGATTATGCCCATACGGACGATGCGCTCGTTCGGCTACTCACGGCCGCGCAGGCCTTGAAGACCGATCGAATCATTACGGTCTTCGGCTGTGGAGGTGATCGGGATCGGGGGAAGCGGCCTAAGATGGGGCGTGCCGCCGTGGAATACAGCGATGTGGTGGTGCTGACCTCCGATAACCCTCGAACCGAAGATCCGATGGCGATCCTCCGCGAAGTCGAGGTCGGCGTGCGTGAGGCGCTCGTGCATCGTAGCCACGTGCAATATCGCTTGGTGCCAGACCGCCGTGAGGCGATCGGTGCAGCCATTCGTGAAGCGCATCGTGGCGATATGGTACTCATTGCCGGTAAGGGGCACGAAGACTATCAAATCATCGGCACCAAGAAGTTTCATTTTGACGATCGTGAAGTGGCTCGCGAGGCGATCCAGCAATTGCAGGATTGCGCGTGAAAATCCAGGCCACGGTTGAGGGCGCACAGGATGAGGATTTAATGGGACTCTTTACGGTCGAGGAGTTACGAGAAGTCATCAGCGTGAAAGTCCTTGCGGGGCAGGACTCGTCATCGGGGAAGCGCCCGATCAGACAGATTACGACGGATTCGCGATCCATTCGCCGCGGCGATCTCTTTGTCGCGCTCAGAGGCGAGCAATTCGACGGCCATGATTTTGTGCCGGCGGTCCTTGCGCAAGGCGCAGCAGGAGCGATCGTGCATGATGAGTATCGCCTTCCGCCAAGTTCTGCCGCGGTGCGGCGGATCGAGGGACGGCCTGCGCCGTTTCTCTTCGGTGTGCGCGATCCGCTGTTTGCCTACCAGCAGTTGGCGACGCATCATCGCAGCCGGTTCAATATTCCCGTCGTGGCGGTGACCGGAAGTAACGGCAAGACGACGACGAAAGAGATGGTGGCGGCGGTCTTGGCGCAGCGGTGGCCGGTGTTGAAGACCGAGGGGAACTTCAATAATCGGATCGGCGTGCCCTTTACCCTGTTTCGACTGACGGCTCGCCATCAAGCGGCCGTGATTGAGATGGGAGTGGATCAGCAGGGGCAGACGACCAGGCTCTGCGAAATCGTCAGGCCCACGATCGGATTGATCACCAATATCGGTCCCGATCACCTTGAGTTTTTCGGCAGCATGGAAGGATCGGCGCAGGCCAAAGCGGAGCTGTTGGACCAGCTTCCGTCCGATGGTACGGCGATTTTGAACGCCGACGACCCCTACTTCGACTACCTCGCGTCACGGGCGCAATGCCGCGTCATGTCGTTCGGATTTTCAGAGATGGCCGATGTCCGGGCGAGCGGGGTCACGTCCGATGTGCGTCAAGGCACGACCTTTCGCTTGCACCTCCCTGGAAAGAGCCGTCCCGTGACTGCGCGAATCAAGGTGCATGGAACACACAACGTGACCAATGGGCTTGCCGCCGCCGCGGTGGGTGCAGCGTTGAATCTGTCCGGTACGATGATCGTTCAAGGGCTCGGTCGATTCCGTCCTGCCGCGATGCGGTCGCAGGTGGTGACCCATCATGGCGTCCATATCATCAACGATTGCTACAATGCCAACCCTGCGTCGATGAAAGCCGCCCTTCAATTGCTGGCACAGTGGAGCCCGGCGCGTGAACGGATTGCTGTGCTGGGAGACATGCTCGAACTCGGATCCGAGACAGGCCAGATGCATCGTGAGGTGGGACAGTTTCTCGCCGCACAGGGGCTGTCGCGGTTGATCGCCTGTGGCCCCTTGGGTCGGAAGATCGCGGATGGGGCCAGGCAAGGCGGGATGGCCGATTCGCAGATCGAAGAGTTGGCCGATGCGGGGGCTGCCGCTGACCGTCTCAAGAAGATCGTGCGGCAGGGCGATGTGGTGTTAGTGAAGGCCTCCCGCGGCATGAAAATGGAGCAGGTGGTGCAGGTATTGACGGGGATGAGGGCGGTTATCAAGCAGGCGTCCTAAGAAGTCGGCGCCCATTTCAGGTAAGAGTCAGTTCGCAGACGGATCATTCTGAAGGTAAAGACGGCATGCTCTATAACTGGCTGTATCCGCTTCATACGGACTATTCGTTCCTGAACGTGTTTCGCTATCTGAGCTTCAGGATCATCTATGCGGCCGTGACCGCGTTCTTGATCGCCTTTGTGCTGGCTCCCTGGGTGATCAGGAAGTTACAGGAAATTAAGCTCGGCCAGCAGATCCGCAACGACGGTCCCAAGAGTCACTTGGCAAAGAGCGGGACGCCCACGATGGGCGGGATCCTCATCCTCTTCGCCGTGGTCCTCTCGACGCTCCTGTGGGCGGATATCGCGAAGCCCTATGTCTGGCTGGTGCTCGCGGCCACGCTGGGGTTCGGGGCGATCGGATTTGCCGATGACTATCTCAAGTTCATCAAGTCCCAATCGAAGGGGTTGTCGGCAGGCCAGAAGTTCACGGCGCAAGTGGCGGTGGCCTTGGGGATTGCGTTGGTCCTCTATTTCCTGCCCGGCTATACCACCAAGCTCAGCATCCCATTTTTCAAGAATGTCGTGCCGGATCTCGGGTGGCTCTATATCGGCTTTGCCGTGTTAGTCATCGTCGGGAGTTCCAATGCCGTCAATCTGACCGACGGTCTCGATGGGCTCGCGATCGGGCCGGTCATGATTGCGGCGCTGGCCTATACGATTGTGGCCTATGTCGCCGGCCACCGACTGATGTCGGACTATCTGCTTATTCAGCACATCGAAGGGGCGGGCGAACTGGCGGTATTTACCGCTTCGATCCTGGGGGCGAGTCTGGGATTTCTCTGGTTCAATACCTATCCAGCCACCGTGTTTATGGGAGATGTCGGGTCGCTTCCGCTGGGCGCGGCGCTGGGCACCGTTGCCGTGATCAGCAAGCACGAGTTGCTGCTGTTGATGGTCGGCGGAGTATTTGTCATTGAAGCGGTCTCGGTCATTTTTCAGGTCATCTCGTTCAAGTCGCGCGGGAAACGTATTTTTCTCATGGCGCCCATCCATCATCACTTTGAGATGAAAGGGTGGGAGGAGCCTAAGGTCGTGGTGCGCTTGTGGATCATCGCCATCCTGTTGGCCTTATTGAGTCTGAGCACCTTGAAACTCCGGTGATGGCATGGCGGGAGTAACAGCAGTGGAACTTGCGGGCACACGTGTCACGGTCATGGGACTTGCTAGAAGCGGCGTGGCGGCTTGCCGCCTGCTGCAGGTGGCGGGCGCGCGCGTGACGGTGGCCGATCGCAAGGAGCCGGAGGAGCTGACGGCGATTCTGGGGAGTATCGACCGCGATCACGTTGGGGTGACGGTCGGGGCGCGGTACGAATCCTCGCTCGACGAGGCGGACCTGGTGGTGATCAGTCCCGGTGTGCCCTATCGGCTCGCTTCGCTTGAGACGGTGCGTCGGCGCGGGGTCAAGGTGATCAGCGAATTGGAGTTGGCCTCGCAGTTCTTCCGGAGCCCGATTCTGGCGATTACCGGAACCAACGGCAAGAGCACGACCGTGACGTTGATCGGTAAGTTTCTCGCCGAGAGTGGCAAACGCGCGTTTGTCGGTGGCAATTTAGGCACTGCCTTGAGCGAAGCGGCGGTAGAAGATCTTCGTGCCAGCCAGGGAGGAACGCCGAGTCCGTTCGACTACCTCGTCGTAGAGGTTTCCAGTTTTCAGCTGGAAACGGTCGATCGATTCCATCCCTGGATCGCCGCCCTGCTCAACGTGACGGTCGATCATCAGGATCGATATGAGTCGCTGGACGAATATGTCGCGGCGAAACGACGCATCTTCGAGAATCAAACCGCGTCGGATTTTGCCCTGTTCAACCTCGACGATGACCGTGTGGCATCATTACGACAGCAAGTCCGGGCAAAGCGGTTGGGGTTTACGAAGGCCTCGGCGCTCGGTGCCGATCTGGATGGGGGTACGTTTCTCGACGGCGACCTGATTGTGACGACGGTGACCGGTGTGCGGCAGGAGATCTGTCGCCGAAGCGAAATTCGCATCATCGGTAACCACAACGTGGAGAACGTGATGGCGGCGGCAACCTATGCGGTGCTGTGCGGCTGCCCGCTCGATACGATTCGTCGCGTCCTCATGACGTTTCCCGGCCTCGAACATGCGCTTGAAATTGTGCGCGAGCGCCGAGGCGTCAGATTTGTGAACGATTCGAAGGGCACGAATGTCGATGCCACACTCAAAGCATTGGAGAGTATCGATCAGCCGATCTGGCTCATTGCCGGGGGGCGGGATAAGGGCGGGGACTTTTCTCGATTGGCCCAGGCGGTCGGTCGACGGGTGAAGCGCGTGATGCTGATCGGAGAAGCGGCGCCACTGATGCGGAGGGCCTGGGAAGGCGTCGCTACGATGACCGAGGCGGCCACGCTACGCGAAGCTGTGGATTGTGCGGCACAGGGGGCCTCGCAGGGAGACGTCGTCTTGTTATCTCCGGCCTGCGCCAGCTTCGACATGTTTGCCGACTATCAAGACCGTGGGCGTCAATTCAAGGCATTGGTTCATGCCTTACCGGCGTGACGTGCCAGGCGAGGGAGGGGCGGTTCTGAGCAATGGCGCATCGATCAGCGGGGACTCTGGCCCTGCCATGGTCCCAGACCAGTCAACGATCGGGTACGAAGCGGGTGTCGGCGGACTACACCCTGCTTGCGGTCACGATGACCTTGGCGCTGGTGGGGCTGGTCATGGTGTTCAGCGCGAGCGCCATCGTGGCGGGCAATCGTTTTCAGGATCCGGGATTTTTTCTGAAGCGGCAGGTCGCCTGGCTCGCGTTCGGCTTGCTATTGATGCACCTCACGTCGCGGATCGATTACCCGCTGTGGAAGAAGCTCTCCATTCCCATGTTGTTCGGCATGCTGCTGCTGCTCGTCATGGTGCTGGTACCGGGGTTGGGTGTGGCGGCCAAAGGGGCGCGGCGTTGGTTGCGGTTAGGGCCGATTTCGATGCAGCCGGCGGAAATGGTCAAACTCGTCACGGTTATTTATATCGCGGCGTATCTGACCAAAAAGGGGGACAAGATTACGTCGTTTCGCGAGGGGCTGTTGCCGGCCTTGATCGTGCTCGGACTTCTGAGCGGACTGGTATTGCTGGAGCCGGACCTTGGAACGGTCGTCGTGCTTGGATTGGTGACGGTCGGAATGTGTTTTCTCGCGGGCGCGCGCGTCGCCCATCTGTTGACGCTCGGCCTCTGTGCGATTCCGGTCGTCTTGGTGCTGGTCCTGGGTTCCAGTTATCGCCGCCAGCGGCTCATGACCTTTTTGGCTCCCTGGAAGGATGCGGGGGACGCCGGATTCCAGATTACGCAATCGTTCTTGGCCTTTGGCAGCGGTGGCCCATTCGGTGTGGGGTTGGGAGAGGGCAAGCAGAAGCTCTACTTTCTGCCGGAAGCCCATACGGACTTTGTGCTGGCGCTGGTCGGAGAAGAACTGGGGCTCATCGGGACCGTCACCGTCATTCTCCTTTTTGCGCTGTTTGTCTGGCGGGGGTTTCAGATCGCCACGCGAGCACGGCTGCCATTTGGTCGCTATTTAGGGATGGGGATCACGCTGTTGATCGGGGGCCAGGCCTTAGTGAATGCGGCGGTGGTGACCGGGCTTCTGCCGACGAAGGGACTGACGTTGCCGTTCGTCAGTTACGGGGGCTCGTCGCTCGTCGTCAGTCTGATCGGCGTCGGCGTGCTGCTCAGTATTTCACGGGATCGACATGCCGGAGGGTCTCGCGGTGGGTCGGACCACGAATGACGATCGTCATTGCAGCAGGAGGAACCGGTGGCCATTTGTATCCGGCCGTGGCGTTGGCAAGGGAGTTTCTCCGGCGCGACCCCACGACCAAAGTATTGTTTGTCGGGACGACGCGGGGACTCGAATCGAAAGTGCTGGCTCACGAGGGATTCGATCTGGCTTTGATCAGTGCCAAGCCGGTCATGGGCAAGGGGCTGTTCGGGGCGATGACGGGTTTGTGTGCGTTGCCGAAAAGTTTGTGGCAGTGCGTGAGAATATTGTGCGCGAGAGGGGCTGATCTGGTGATTGGAATCGGTGGCTATACGAGTCCCATGGCGTTGCTTGCTGCGGCAATGCTCGGGGTGCCACGCGTGATTCTTGAACCGAATGCGAATCCTGGGATGGCAAACAGGGCAGTCGGGCCGTTCGCGCAACGGGTCTTTCTCGCGTTCGAGTCGGCGGCTGGCTCGTTTGCTCGTTCGAAGGTGCGTGTGGTGGGGACCCCGATTCGTCAGGCCTTTCTGGAGGGAGTTCAGCAGAGCCAGGAGAGATCGGGACCCTTTCATGTGCTGATTTTCGGCGGGAGCCAGGGGGCAAAGGCGATGAATACTGCGGTGATAGAAGGGTTGCCCGAACTCATGACACAGCTGCCTACCCTCACGGTGACCCATCAGACCGGCGAGTCCGACCAGGCACGAGTGGCTGAGGCCTACCGCCGTGCCGGTATCGTCGCGGAGGTGACGCCATTTCTCTATGACATGCCTGCGGCATTGCGGCAGGCGGATCTCGTCGTCGCGCGAGCCGGCGCGATGACGGTGGCGGAGCTCACGACTTGTGGCAAGCCAGCCATTCTCATTCCGCTGCCGACCGCCATTTACGACCACCAGATGCGGAATGCCAAGGTGATGGAAGCCGCTGGGGCTGCAGTGGTCCTCCCGCAAGCTACGCTCACAGGCGCCTTGCTGGCTCGCACGATGGTGACGATTCTTGGAGATCCTGAACGAGTACGGGTCATGGGAACGGCAAGTATGGCGATGAGGAACATCGATGCGGCCGAGGTCATCGTCCGCGAATGCTATGCACTCATGGAGGGCCATCATGATGTCAACCGGTCTGGTGGAGCGGCAGGAGTTTAATGGTGCAGGGCAACGTCGGCAGGAACAACCTCCGTATCCACCGGTTGGTGGAGTAAGGCGCGCGCCAATGTTTCGTAAAACACAACAGATTCATTTAGTCGGAATCGGGGGCTCGGGGATGAGCGGCATTGCCGAGGTGCTGCTGACGTTGGGGTACAAAGTCACGGGTTCGGATTTGCAGGCCTCCGATACGACGCGCAGATTGGAAGAACTCGGTGGACGTATTTTTGTCGGCCATCAGGAATCGAACGTCGGAGAGGCACAGGTCGTCGTGATCTCCTCCGCCGTATCGGCACAGAATCCCGAGGTCGTGGCGGCCAAGGCCAAGCAGATTCCCGTGATTCCTCGGGCCGAGATGCTGGCGGAGCTGATGCGGCTGAAGTTCGGGGTTGCCATTGCCGGCGCCCACGGAAAAACCACGACGACGTCGATGGTGGCCAATGTGCTGGCGCAGGGGGGGTTGGATCCCACGATGGTCATCGGGGGCAAAGTGAATGCGCTGGGGAGTCATGCGCGGCTGGGTCGCGGCGATCTCCTCGTGGCGGAAGCGGACGAGAGCGACGGGTCGTTCCTTCGTCTGTCTCCGACCATCGCTGCCGTGACGAATCTCGACCGGGAGCATCTCGATCACTACGGCAGCATGGAAAAGATCAACGAAAGTTTCCTCGAGTTCATCAATAAGGTTCCGTTCTATGGATTGGCGGTATTGTGTGCCGACGACGATCGGCTCAGGGCGCTCTTTCCGAACATCGTGAAACGGTATCAGACCTATGGGCTGAGTGAACCAGGAGGGGTGACACCGGACTTTTTTGCGACAGAGATCAGCTTGAACCAATGGGGCGCGGAGTTTCGGGCGCAGTTCCGTGGACGGAATCTTGGCCCGTTCCGCCTGGCAGTCCCAGGCCGGCACAATGTCTCCAACGCACTCGTGGCGATCGCGATCGGGGTCGAGTTGGATGTGCCGGTGGATCTGATCCGAAAAGCGCTGGCAGCCTATACCGGTGTGGAGCGTCGATTCCATCTGCGAGGGGAAGCCAATGGGATCATGGTCGTAGACGACTACGGGCATCATCCGACCGAAATCAAGGCCACTCTGGCTGCAGCGAAGCAAGGCTGGGGAGACCGGCGGTTGGTGGTGCTGTTCCAGCCGCATCGCTATACCAGGACGCGAGATTTGCTGGAGGATTTTTCCAAAGCGTTCGAGCAATCGGACGTGCTGTTTTTGACGGATATTTATGCGGCAGGCGAGCAGTCGATTCCTGGGGTGTCGGGAGCGAAGCTGGCGGAGATCGTGCGTGCCGCCGGCCATCCCTCTGTGACCTTTGTGGAACAGAAAGATACGCTGGTTGATCAGGTATTGCCCCATCTGAAATCCGGGGACCTCGTCATTACGCTCGGGGCGGGGGATATTTGGAAGACGGGGCTTGGTCTCTTGGCCCGTTTGGCCCCCACAGCATGATGTCATGAAGCGAGGCCGTCAGCATGTCACGACAACAACGAGCGTCCCTACGCGATTTACGCAGGCAGATGTGCGGGCCGCGGTGGCAGGTGTTCGGGGAACTGTGTCCTTCCAGGCCTCGTTGCGAGAGTACACCTCCTTCAAAATCGGAGGGCCTGCGGATGTCGTGGTGGAGCCGGCTGATCTTGAAGATGTCTGTCTGGTGGTTCGGCAAGCGCGCGCGCATAAGGTTCCTGTGTTTGTCGTGGGCGGGACGAATTTGCTCATTCGGGATGGAGGCATCCGAGGCATCGTGGTCAGCCTGGTGCGATTGCGGACGATCAAAGAAGAATCGGGGGCAGTTCTGTATTCCGATGGAGGCGTCGGGATGCCGACGTTGATCGCCTACGCCATCCGCCATTCCCTCGCGGGCCTGGAATGGGCGGCGGGAATTCCTGGGACTGTGGCCGGCTGTGTGGTGATGAATGCCGGGACGAAGCTCGGAGAGATGAAGAATTCGGTCAAGGCCGTTCGGATGGTGAACATGAAAGGCCAGATTGTGGATGTAGAGGCAGCCCAGGTGACGTTCGAGTATCGTCGGGCCCTGCTGCCTCGCGGCATCGTGGTCGGGGTCTGGCTGCAGTTGAAGCAGGGGGCCCGTTCGGAGATTGAGAAAGTGGTGAAAGACTATCTCCATTACCGGCGAGACACGCAGCCGCTGGCGATGCCGAGCGCGGGCTGTGTCTTCAAAAACCCTCCGAACGATTCTGCCGGCCGATTGATCGAGGCGACCGGCCTCAAAGGGGCGCGAGTCGGCGATGCAGAAGTGTCGTTGAAACATGCCAACTTTATGGTGAATCGTGGACAGGCGCGCGCGGCAGACGTGATTGCCCTGATCAAAAAGGTCCGCAGCACCATACGCCGTCGGGCGGGTGTGCGGTTAGAGCTTGAACTCAAAATCGTAGGAGCAACGTAGCGGTATGAGCCAGCCTCGACTGACGGGACTCCCTCTTCTCACACATGCCCGCATCGGAGTGCTGATGGGTGGGCAATCGGCCGAGCGCGAGGTATCGCTCAGGACGGGCACTGCGGTGCATCGGTCCCTGGTGCGCCGTGGATATGACGCCGTGGCCATCGATGTCGGTCCGACGCTCTTCCAGGATTTGCGCGATCAGAAGATTGCAGTGGCTTTTCTCGCTTTGCATGGCCCAGGCGGGGAGGATGGCGCGATTCAAGGATTTCTGGAAACCGTGGGTATTCCGTACACCGGGTCCGGTATCCAGGCCAGTGCGGTTGGCATGCATAAAGTGACGACGAAAACACTCTTGGCCGTGGCGGGCATTCCTGTGCCTGGTGGTACCGTTGTCAAGCGCGGGACGAAGGTGTCGAGCGCCACCCTGTTGCGGACGGCGAAGTTGCGCTGGCCCGTCGTGGTCAAGCCTGCGTCGCAAGGCTCCACGATCGGTGTCACCATCGTGCGGAAGCCGGCGCAATGGCGTGACGCCTTGGCCTTGGCCCATCGCTACGATACGGATGCGATGGTCGAGGCCTACATTCCGGGGCATGAGGTCACGGTCTCGATTATCGGGAGACAGGCCCTTTCGCCATTGATCCTCCCTGCGGTGGAGATTGTGGCGCCGGGTGGGTTCTACGATTTCGCCGCGAAGTATGAAAAGGGGAAAACGCAGTACCTCTGTCCCGCACCATTAACGGCGGCGGTGACCAAGCAGATTCGCGCGCTGGCGTTGCGCACCTATGAGGTGCTGGGCTGCGAAGGAGCGGCCCGAGTGGATTTTCGTATTACTCCGAAGGGACGTCCGTTTGTGCTGGAGATCAATACGGCGCCGGGGATGACGGAAACGAGCTTGTTGCCGATGGCGGCGGGGCGATCCAAGATCGGTTATGACGAGTTGACCGAACGGATCCTGGCGTCCGCATTGGCTCGAACAGTCCGCGTTGATCTGTCGTCTGGGGGCAGGCGCAAGCCATGAAGTTGTCCATGAAAAAGCGAGCCGTGCGCGCGATCGGCCCTCGGCTCAATCAGTGGAAGGGGGCGCGTGCCAGCGAGGTTGCTGAGCAACGGCAACAGGCGCGTCGAGAAAGTCTCTTCTTGCGGGGACGACGAGCCTTGCGCATAGGAACATGGATCATCGGCCTTGCGGCCATGGCCTGGGGGCTGACCCTCGCGACACGAGAGATGGGGCCGGTGCTTCAGCGCTGGCTGGAAATCCGCGAGGTCGAGGTAGAAGGGATTCACCATGTGACGAAGCCGGAAGTGGTGGAGTTGCTTGCCTTGAAGCCCGGCATGGGGCTTCAGCATGTCAGCACCAGATTTCTTGCCGAGCGCGTCCGGACGCATGCCTGGATCAAGGATGCGATCGTCGAACGCAGGCCTCCGCATCTGCTGCATGTGACGGTAGTGGAGCGCACGCCGGCCGCGATTATTCGCACGGGCGTCGACCATTGGCTGAGCGATGAGAGCGGGCACCTCCTGTCTAAGCTGGGCAGGCAGGATGAGCTTACGTTGCCGTTATTGGTCGGATTGGAGCCGAAGTCGCTTCTGCGTGGCGATGCTCGCGTCCGCAATGCGGTGCAGTCCGGGGTCGTGCTGGCCAAGCTTATCGGCAATTCTATCGAGGGGCGAATTGAGGTGGATCTCGCGAATCCAACGAATGTGGTGGCCTCGGCCAACGGGATGCGATTTCAGTTCGGCGCCGATGCCTTAGTCGATCAGTGGGAACGGTTCCAGAAAGTGAAGCCTTCAATGAAGACGGTATCGCTCGATGGGCGGAAGCGTGAGGGCAGCGAGATCGATTTGCGTTATGACAACCGTGTGATCGTGCGTGAAAGGGGGTGAGGACTGTGCCGAAGCGTGATCAGATTCTTGTGGGGTTGGATATCGGGACCACGAAGATCTGCGCCATCGTTTCGGAAATCACCGATGAAGGGACGCTGAACATCATCGGGGTCGGGTCCAGTCCTTCTCGAGGTCTCCGTAAAGGTGTCGTGGTCGATATTGAGAGTACCGTCGAATCGATTAAAAAGGCGGTCGAGGAAGCGGAGCTGATGGCGGCGGTCCAGATTAACTCCGTCTATACCGGCATTGCCGGCAGCCATATTTCTGCGGAGAATTGCAAGGGTGTGGTGCCCCTCAAGAAGGCGGAGGTCACGCGGGAGGATATCCAGCGGGCTATCGAGAGCGCCCGTACGCTGGCGGTGATTCCTCACGACCGGCGGATTCTGCATGTGTTGCCACGCGAGTTCACGGTAGACGGGCAAGAGGGTATCAGGGAGCCGTTGGGGCTGTCCGGAAGCCGCCTCGAGGTGAATGTCCATGTGATTACCGGGGCCGTGACGTCCGCGCAGAACATTATTAAGTGTGTGAATCGCGCGGGACTCGATGTCGTCGATATCGTGCTGCAACCGTTGGCTTCCAGTGAGGCAGTGTTGAGCGTGGAAGAGCGGGATCTGGGGGTCGTCATGATCGATCTCGGGGGAGGGACGACCGACCTCGCGATTTTTCTCGACGGGAGCATCAGGCATTCTGCAGTGTTGCCGATCGGCGGGCAGAATTTGACGAAGGATCTCGCAATCGGTTTGCTGACGACGCAGGTCGAGGCTGAGAAGATCAAATTGCAACATGGGATTGCGCTCACAGGATTGGTGCAGGGCCATGAAACGGTGGAGGTGCCGTCGGTCGGGGACCGTCCCGCCAGGACGTTTTCGCGCCGTGATGTCGCGGAGATTCTTGAGCCGAGGGTTGCAGAAATATTCGAGCTGGTCCGCCGGGAAATCGCGCGTGCCGGTTATGAGGGGATGTTGGGCGCAGGGGTGGTCATTACCGGGGGGACGTCGTTGTTGGAAGGGATGCCCGATGCGGTAGAGCAGGTCTTGAATCTTCCGGCTCGCCGTGGTGCGCCTAGCGGGGTCGGAGGGCTTCGCGATATCGTCAGCAATCCCATACATGCCACAGGAGTCGGTCTGTTGCTCCATGCCCGGCACCATGCCGAGGAGAGGGCTACGGTCGGTCTGCGCGGGGGGCGGCCGTTGAGCAAAGCGTTCGATCGGATGAAAACTTGGATGTTCGAGTTCTTTTAACTGTGACGCGAGGCGGATGTCCGTCACGCGGATGTTATTATTAAGGGAGGTGTCCTGATGTTTTCATTTGAAGAGGATGTCGTATCCCCGGTTCGGATCAAAGTGATCGGTGTGGGTGGCGCCGGGTGCAATGCCATTAACACGATGATCACGTCCGGACTGGCGCGGGTCGATTTCATTGCAGCCAATACCGATCTGCAGGCGTTGGATCGGTCGCGGGCCTCGTATAAGGTGCAACTGGGGCCTGAGCGGACCAGGGGACTCGGCGCTGGAGCGAAGCCGGAAGTCGGGAAAGATTCCGCGCTGGAAAGTAAAGATCAGATTCGGGAATGTCTTGAGGGTGCCGACATGGTGTTCGTCACGGCGGGCATGGGTGGTGGCACAGGAACCGGCGCCGCGCCGATCGTGGCAAGTATTGCGCGTGAACTCGGCATCTTGACGGTCGGGGTTGTCACCAAGCCCTTTACCTACGAAGGTCATCGCCGGATGAGTCATGCGGATGAAGGCATTCGTGATCTCCGCCGCCACGTGGATACCTTGCTTGTGATTCCCAACCAGCGATTGCTCGGCATCGTGGATAAATCCACACCGTTGCTCGAAGCCTTCAAGGTCGCCGATGACGTCCTCCGGCAGGCGATTCAAGGGATTGCGGATGTGATTACGACCACCGGCCATGTGAACGTGGACTTTGCCGACGTCCGCACGATTATGTCGCATACGGGGCGTGCGGTAATGGGCATGGGTGTGGCACGCGGGACGAATCGGGCGATTGAAGCGGCGCAGAAGGCGATCTGCAGTCCGTTGCTGGAAGAAGGTAGTGTGGAGGGTGCGCGCGGCGTGTTGTTGAATATCACAGGCGGACCCAATATGTCCCTGCACGAGATCGAGGAAGCGGCCACGATTGTCCAGCAGACAGCCGATCCGGAAGCCAATATCATTGTCGGACAGGTCATCAATCCCGACATGGGTGACGATTTGGTCGTGACGGTGATTGCGACGGGATTTGAACGGGAGGAGCAGGCTGCTCCGATTCCTTCGGCTGCGGCGCGGAGTCCACGGAATGGGCAACAGGTCGCGACGGGAATGGGCGCCTCGATGGGCGGATCGTATGCAGACCGGCCGCTCAAGGATCTCGATCGCCCAAGTTTCTTGCGACGGCCGAGCGATTCGAGAGAATCGATGGAGCGAGTCGCGGTCGTGGCGGATGATGAATGGGATGTGCCTACGTTTTTACGCAAACAGGTCGACTAAGTCGACAGGTCCGTGACCGTGAATCGTCTCATCGGAGTAGGGCTATGAGTGCAGCGGTCATCACGGTTCCTGCCTTCGCATCCGCACGGGACGGCGTCCGGCATTTTTTCGGCACACGCCGTCATGCGGATTCGTTAGCGCTAGAGGTCGGAGTGCCGGCTCGCCAGTCCGGGGCCCAGGGGCGTGGCTGGCTGCTGTCCGTCAAGCAAGTGCATGGGACTGACGCGCTGGTGGTGGATCGGCCACTGATTGAGTCGGACCAGTTCCCTGGCGGGTGGGACGCGCTGGTGACCGACCAGCCTGGCGTCACGGTGGCGGTGCGTACGGCGGATTGTGTCCCGGTCCTCGTGCATGATCCCCGTCGGCATGTCGTGGCCGCGATTCATGCCGGCTGGCGGGGGGCTGTCGCCGGGATTGTGCCGAAGACGCTTTCGCTCATGGTGGCCAGATTCGGATCGACGCGGTCGGATTTACGAGTCAGCATTGGACCCTCGGCCGGTCCTTGTTGCTATGAAGTGGATGGCCCTGTGCTCGACCAGCTCCAAGCGGGGTTGCCGGATTGGGAATCGGTTGTGCGGGGCTATCGGGGACATAACGCGCGTTTGGATCTCAAGGCCCTGATCCGTCGACAAGTAGAAGGAGATGGTGTCGCGTCACGTGCTGTCTCATCGGTGAATCTCTGCACGATCTGTCACGATGAGCTCTTCTATTCCTATCGACGGGAAGGTCGTGTGAACGGAACGATGGTTAGCGGGATCACCCTTGCTTCCAGCCGGTAACAGATGGTCTGGCGCGTCGCGCTGACATTTGTTCGGTGGTTTGGGTACAATACATCCGAACGTTCGAGCGGCAGGGCGTTAGCTATGGCGATCAAATGAGATGGATGTACCGGTCGGTGGTTCAATCAGTGAGCATATCCGATTCGTGCTCGAGCAGATCAGGATTGCGACTCGGCAAGCTGGGCGGCCCCAAGGCAGCGTGCGTCTCGTTGCCGCGACAAAGTCAGTGGGGCTCGATCAGCTTCGCGAGGGGATTGCATCAGGGCTGACGATACTCGGGGAGAACCGCCTCCAAGAGGCACTTCCGAAAATCGAAGGTTTACGGGTCTCGCCGATTCAGTGGCATTTCATCGGCCACCTGCAGCGGCGAAAGGTTCGATCAGTCGTCGGGATCTTCGACCTGATACATTCGGTCGACAGTCTTGAACTGGCAGAAGAGATAGAAAAACGGGCCCAAGAAGTCGGAGTGAGGCAAGCGGTGTTGCTGGAGGTCAATCTTGAGGGGGAGGCGACAAAGACCGGCTTTCGTCCTGGTGAGCTTGAGGGACTGCTGCCGAGATTGGGAGCCTTGCCTCATGTGGAGGTGAAGGGGCTCATGGCGATTCCCCCTCCCGCCAGCGATCCTGAGCAGTCTCGTCTCTCTTTCCGTCGTTTGCGTGAGTTGGCCGAGCGCCTCTCGCAGCAATCGATCAGCACCGTCTCATTGAAGGAACTTTCGATGGGTATGTCGAGCGACTATTTCGTGGCAGTCGAAGAAGGGGCCACAATGGTGCGGGTCGGCACGGCTATATTTGGAGCACGGCGTGGCTAGTCCAACGATCACGAACAAGATTGCCTTTATCGGGGGCGGTCAGATGGCAGAGGCCATGATCGGCGGGCTGCTTTCCGGACAGGTGTGCTCTGCCGAGTCGATATGGGCGACGGACCCCGTTGCCGAACGCCGTGATCACTTGAAGCGTCAATTCGGCATTCGGGTTGGTTCTGCCAATGGTGAGGCCGTCGCCTGGGCCGATGTGGTCGTCTTGGCGGTGAAGCCCCAGATGCTTCAGGCTGTGCTCAGTGACCTTGGTCAGGCCTTGGCCCATGCGTTAGTGATTTCTATTGTGGCAGGGGTGACGATTCAAGCTATTGCGGAACAGATGGCCGGAGCGATGCGGGTCGTTCGTGCAATGCCGAATACGCCGGCATTGGTTCGGGAGGGTATGACCGCCCTTGCCCTGGGCAGCGCGGTATCTGAAGATGACAACCGAATGGCCCGAACGGTATTCGAAGCAGTCGGACGAGTGGTGCTGGTCGAGGAGCGGTTGATGGATGCCGTGACCGGACTGAGCGGCAGTGGGCCAGCCTATGTGTTTCTTGCCATCGAATCGTTGGCGGACGGGGGCGTCAAGATGGGGCTTCCGCGGCAGGTTGCCGAGCTCCTCGCTGCCCAGACGGTGCTCGGTGCGGCTCGGTTGGTCTTGGAGTCTGGGATGCATCCCGCTCAGCTGAAAGATCGGGTGGCTTCTCCAGGAGGCACGACCATTGCCGGGCTGCATCAGCTTGAACAGGGGAGATTTCGTGCGACGTTGATGTCGGCCGTCGAAGCGGCAACGATACGCTCGAAGGAGTTGGGACACTGATGTTTGTTGCAGGTAATGTATTGACGGCGGTTGCGACCATCCTCGACTATGTGTTGTGGCTCTATATGTGGGTGATCATTGCGCGTGCCCTGATCTCGTGGGTCAATCCGGACCCCTGGAATCCCATCGTGCAATTTCTCGATCGCGCGACCGAACCGGTCCTGGCGCCGATTCGTCGATGGATCGGGTGGCGTATGGGGATGGATTTGTCGCCGCTCATCGTGATTCTGATCATTATATTTTTACAGATCGCGGTGGTGCAATCACTCAAGGAATTAGCTATGAGGATGAACTGATATGACCATGGGGGATGCCATGAGAATTACACCGCTCGATATCCAGCAAATGGTATTCAGGGTCAGCTTCCGCGGCTACGACAAGGAAGAGGTCAATCGCTTTCTCGAGGAGTTGGCGCAGACGGTCGAATCGTTGAATCGGGACCAGGCCGTCCAGCGAGAAAAGATTCTGTTTCTGGAGCAGCAGCTTGTCGAGATGAAGCGGACGGAATCGACATTGTCGAGTACCCTGTTGTCGGCGCAGTCACTGGCAGAAGATGTGAAACGGAATGCTCAGCGAGAGGCGGACCTTGTCATCAAAGAAGCCGAACTGAAAGCCGGTGAGTTGATCCGTCAGGCCAGAGTCGAGCTGACCGATACGCAACGTGACCTCTTAGCGCTTCAGAAACAGCGGCTGCTCATGGTTGAACGGCTGCGTGCATCGTTGAGGATGTTCGAGCGGATGTTGGAAGTGGAAGAGCAGGAAGCGCTGCATGATGCTGCGACCGCAGCGGAAGAGAAGCTCGAAGGAGAGTCGAGCCCGGCGTTGTGACTCGTTCGGCCTGATCAGTTCTCGTTCACTGGTCCGTTCCCCGGCTGGCTTCTCGCCCCTCTCCAGCAGCCATGTCCCTACCCGTGACAGGTTGTTGTGCCTATGGCTACCCATCGCGTTATTGAAGCGGCATTACAAACGGCCGTTAATGACGGTGTTTTTCCCGGTGCCCAGTTGGCGGTACGCCTGCAGGGCGAACTGCAATGTGTTGTGGTGGCTGGACGATTGTCGTCAGAGCCCCCAGGTCTTCTCGTGCAACCCTCCACTCTCTATGACCTAGCCTCGCTGACGAAGCCGTTAGCAACGGTCACCTCCATCGTGCTCCTGATTCAGCGCGCTAAGGTGTCTCTTGAAGACTCCCTACAGCAGATACTGGTAGAGCTTGAAGGGACGCCGATCGGGGAGGCGACAGTCCGAGATCTCTTGACCCATCGCTCAGGCCTGCCAGGTTGGCGCCCGATCTACGAACGGCTCGAAGCACGAGGTATGACTTCAGAGTATTCTGGCGGAAGTCAGTCCATCAGGGATGCGGTGCTGAGTCTGATTCGTGATGAGCCATTGATCTACATACGAGGAGCGCGCAGCGTCTACAGCGACCTCGGATTCATGCTGCTGGGATTTCTGGTGGAGCGTCTGAGTGACATGGCATTGGACCGATGGTGCGAAGAAGCGATCACTCGGCCGACAGGGGCTGACCCGCTGCTCTTTCACCCAGTGGCAGGGCATGGGCAATCCCTACCGGAGGTCTCAAGGATTGCTCCGACCGAACAGGATGTTTGGCGGCATCGTCTTTTACGTGGGGAGGTCCATGACGAAAATGCCGCATCGATGGGTGGTGTTGCGGGCCATGCAGGGTTATTCGGGACTGCTGAGTCGGTGCTGGCTGTGTCCGGAGCCTGGCTTCGCGGCTATCATGGACGAGAATCGATTCTGGAGGAGAAGTTTGTCAGGCAGTTTACGACGCGCCAAGAATCTGTGTCTGGATCAAGTTGGGCGTTGGGATGGGATACTCCGTCGGCGCCGTCTTCATCGGGGGCCTGCTTCTCCGAACGGTCGTTCGGACATCTCGGCTATACAGGGACGTCACTGTGGATTGATCCCCTGTGCGAATTAGAAGTGGTGCTGTTATCCAACCGGGTACATCCGACTCGGAAGAACGAGAAGATAAAAGTCTTCCGCCCGCTCATTCACGACCTGGTCTATCGGGAGTATGTCGATCGAGGATAGGAAGCGACTACGCGGGGTCCTGGTACTCAACCCAGGTTTCTTTTTCGGCGAGATATTTCGTGCCTTTAAAATTCGCGCGCGTTCTCAATCTGCTGAAGCCGAATCCCTGCATGGCGTTGATGAGCTCTTGTACCGCAGCGGGAATAGTTGGGTGCGAGTGCCCCTCGACAGTCAGGGCTTCGTACATGGTCTTGGCGGCGTAGCCTGAGGTGGTTCGATTGACGAGGACTGCGCGATTGAAGTACCGATCGCTCGGGTCGACTCCTTCGACCTGGTGCTTTTCAACGAGACCTTCTTTTTTGAAAAGTAGCGGAAGCGAACTCATCACCACCTCCATGATACCCACTTGGAACGGTCTAGGGCCCTGATTATAAGGAGGGGCTGTGCCGACTGCAAGCCGTTGACAACCTCTTGATGCCCCCCTATCATTTCGTGCCGTTGCGATCGGTCGACGTGTGTTGCTTTGGACGCGATGAATATTCCCAACAGCTTGACCATCCTTCGCATTCTCCTGATTCCCTGCTACATCGGGTTGCTTGTCTACGGCAGATTCGATCAAGCTCTCATCGTGCTTATCGTGGCAGGGCTGACCGATGCGCTTGATGGGGCCATCGCTCGCGTGATGAATCAGCATACCCGGCTTGGAGCCGTGCTGGATCCTCTGGCCGATAAGCTGCTCCTTACCTCCGGGTTCATCACACTCTCGATGATTCATTTGATTCCGTCGTGGGTCACCATTCTTGTGGTCAGCCGAGACTTGATCCTGATGCTCGGGACGGCGGTGGCGCATTTCACGGAATCCCACGTGGATATTGCGCCCACGTTCCTGGGCAAGGGCACCACGCTGCTCCAGCTCTCCTATATTGTGACGGTGATATTTCTGAGTTCGCGTCACATCAAAGTTCCTCCCATGGTCATGCTATCCCTCTTGTTTGTCATGGTCTCCTTTACACTCCTGTCAGGGTTGCATTATCTCTACCGAGGCTACCGGCATACGAGTGCGCTGAGCAGCTAGTATTTTGTAGGGCTTGAGCCTGCCTGCCTCTTTGCCCGCGCAGAGATTGTGCATTCGTTTGACAGGTTTGGGGGTGGTTAGTAGACTCGCCTGGTAGGTATTCCTCTCAGTTTACAACCGGCCATGGTCATGGCCACATCGAAGGGTGAGTGTTGCGTATGGCTACCTTTGCATATGTCGGACGAACCAGATCAGGTGCCGTCAAGAAGGGCGAGCTGAGCGCGAAGACCCGAGATGAGGCGGTGGATCAACTCCGCAAACAAAGCGTCGTCGTCACTAGTCTTGATGAAAAGAAGGGAGGCTCAGGCGGATTCAACTTGAGTCTTGGCTCTGGCCTCACCGATAAAGATTTGGTCGTGTTTACGCGGCAATTTGGCACGATGATTAATGCAGGTCTGCCGTTGGTGCAATGTCTCGAAATTCTCTCGACCCAGTCCGAGAATAAAGTGCTACGAGAGACGATCGGAGAAGTGAAGACTCAGGTGGAAGCCGGCTCGACCTTTTCGGATGCCTTGCGGCGTCACCCCAAAGTGTTCGACGATCTGTATGTCAACCTCGTCCATGCGGGTGAGGTGGGGGGGTTGCTCGATACAATTTTGACGCGTCTTGCCGTGTACATCGAGAAAGCGATGAAACTCAAAGGGCAGATCAAATCTGCCATGATCTATCCTTCCGCGATCATGGGGGTTGCGGTTATTGTGATCGCGGTGCTCATGATATTTGTCATCCCGATCTTTGCAAAGATGTTTCTGGAGTTGTCAGGCGGGAAAGTAGCGTTGCCTGGCCCAACCCAAGTGGTCATCGACGCCAGTAATTTCTTTATCGCGTACTGGTACGTCATCCTCGGGGGTATTGTGGGGACCATCATGGGTGTGAAGAAGTATTATGCGACCGTTCAAGGGAGGAAGGTCATCGATACGTTGTTGCTCAAGTTGCCAGTCGTTGGAGATTTAATCAGAAAAGCTTCTGTCGCGAAGTTCACCCGCACGCTTGGGACATTGCTGACCAGTGGGGTTCCCATTCTCGACGGGTTGACCATTTGTGCAAAGACCTCGGGCAATAAGGTTGTTGAAGAAACCTTGTTAAACGCGCGTGTCAGTATCAGCGGCGGAAAGACCATTTCAGACCCCTTAGCCGCCAGCGGGGTTTTCCCGAAGATGGTGACGCATATGATCGCCGTCGGTGAATCAACCGGCGCGCTGGATGCGATGTTGGGGAAAATTGCAGACTTCTACGAAGAGGAAGTCGATCAGGCGGTGTCCTCGTTGACGGCATTACTTGAGCCGGCGATGATGGTGTTCTTGGGGGTTGTGATTGGGTTTATCGTCATTGCGATGTACCTCCCGATCTTCAAGATGGCGTCTGCCATCGGATAGAGACTGGCGGTCGCCGTCCCTCTCGCGGAGTTGAGGCCTGTCTCCCAGTATGAAGGCGCTGAGCTCTTAGGGCTAAACTTCTCGCCGCCTCACCGAATGTGCGATGAGGCGGCTGTTGGCCTCCTAATTCGAAGAGAATGAGCGAAGCACATCTTTCTTCATATCCCGCCGATTCTTCTTCTTGTCCAGAGGCTTTTCACTCATGAGTGAGTTGCGCATAAGACTGTATTGGCTCATGGGGATTCGGCTCGCTCTCGTGAGTCTGACGCTCGGCCTGTCTCTCGCTTTCCAAGTTGTGAAGGGCGGGCGGGTTGAAACGTTTTATGCCCTGATCGTTCTCGCGTACGTTCTGACGATTCCTTCCGCTTTCCTGCTCCGTAGGCTAACCTCATCAGTCGCGCTCACGATATTCCTTTGGGCTCAGGTTGGGATCGACTTCCTTCTTGAAACGGTGTTGGTTGCGAGGACAGGGGGGGGCGAGAGTCCCTTCGCGGTGTTGTATGTCATGACGGTAGCGGTGGCCAGTCTCGTCCCTCGCCGACGCGTGGGGCTTCTTGCCGCCTGTTTCGGTATCATTCTGTTCGGGCTCTTAACCAACATTCAACTGTACGGTCTTGCTGAAGGGTGGGGGTGGCTACCGCCGAGCCGGCTGACGGCGCCTGAAACGTTTCAAACATTCGGCGTCTATGCGCTTGCGCTGCTGGTCGTCGGAATTCTTGGCGGAACCTTAGCAGATCAGCTTCAGCAGGCGGACCAATCGTTACGCGAGAAGGAACAGGGGTTGACCCGGCTCCAGGTCTTTCACGAGAATATTGTCCATAGTATCAGCAGCGGCGTATTTACGGCAGATGCTACGGGGTGCATCACCTCATTCAATCCGGCGGCACAGGAAGCGACTAGGTATACGATCGCCCAGGTGGTCGGGCGTCCTTGGCGCGAAATCTTTAATTGGCATCCTGCTCAGGAATCAGACGAGCTGCTTGGCGATTCCCTGTCGTCGACGACGCGATTTGAGGTCGAATGTAAGCGTGCTGACGGCAATCGCCTGATCCTTGGTATGACCCTTTCTCCGTTGCATGAGCAGGGGAAGCAGACAGGCCTCGTTGGTGTGTTTAAGGATCTGACGCAGATTCGGGATCTCGAAGAGGAGATGCGGCGTAAGGATTGGCTGGCAAGTTTGGGTGAAATGTCTGCTGGAATGGCTCATGAAATTCGGAATCCGCTTGGCGCGTTGGCAGGCGCCATGCAAATGCTTCGGAAAGATGCGACGGAAGATCAAACCAATCGCCGGCTGATGGACATTGCGATTCGAGAGGCCACCAGGCTCGACAATATCATCACGGAATTTCTCCAGTATGCCCGTCCTCCGGCACTGAATCTTGCCGAGCACGATCTCAATAAAGTACTTGCCGAGACGCTTGATCTCGTTCAACATGAAGCGCGAACTCGTTCACATATCAAAATTGTGACATCCCTGGCAACGGGGATGCTCACGGCCCTGGTCGATCAAGATCAGTTCCGGCAAGTCTTCTGGAATATGGCGACGAACGCCTTTGAGGCGATGCCGGAGGGAGGACAGTTGACGATTTCGACAGGCTGTCGTCACGTCGATGCCGGCGGCCGCAAGGGGGATGTCATCGAAATTGCTTTTCAGGACACCGGCGAAGGCATTCCGAAGCAGAATCTGGATAAAATATTCCTTCCGTTTTTCACGACGAAGAAAGAAGGGTCTGGACTGGGTCTCGCAGCCGTGCATCGTATCGTCGATTTGCACGGGGGCTGGATCAAGGTCGAAAGTCAGGAGCGTCAGGGCTCACGGTTTGTGGTCTGTATGCCGCGTTCTGGAGATGCCGGGATGCGGTTGTGGCATGAGGGACGAACGCCGTGGAAAAGATCCTAGTTGTTGATGATGAGCGAAGTCTCCGCGAGGTCCTGAGCATCATGCTCACACGAGCCGGGTATGCCGTGACCGAAGCTTCGGACGGCGAAGAGGCTATCAGTCATGTGAATAGGGAAATTTTCGATCTCGTGATCACCGACCTTCGCATGCCGAAAGCCGACGGCATGGCGGTCCTCAAGGCGGTGAAGTCCTCGTCTCCCGAAACCGTCGTTCTGGTCCTTACGGCATTCGCGACTGCGGACTCGGCGGTCGATGCGATGAAGCAGGGCGCGTATGACTACCTGACCAAGCCGTTCCAGGTCGATGAAGTGCAGCTGATCATCCGCAATGCTCTGGAGAAGCGGCGACTCTCGACGGAAAATATTCTCTTGAAGCGCGAAATGGCGAGCCAATCGTCGTTTGCGCAGATCGTCGGCCAGAGTGAGAGCATGCAGAAGGTGTTCGATGTGGTGCGCAAGGTCGCAGACGCCAAGAGCAATGTGCTGATTTGCGGGGAAAGCGGAACAGGCAAAGAGTTGGTGGCGCGCGCGATCCACTATAACAGTGCCCGGAGTCCGATGCCGTTTGTGGCGGTGAATTGCAGCGCTGTGCCGGAGACGTTGCTCGAAAGCGAACTGTTCGGGCACATGAAAGGGTCCTTTACCGGGGCGATGGCCAATAAAGCCGGGTTGTTTGAAATCGCCAATGGCGGCACCATCTTTCTGGACGAAATCGGCGACACCACCCCTACGATTCAAGTGAAGTTGTTGCGTGTGATTCAGGAGCGAGAGTTCCGGCGGGTGGGCGGGACCCAGGACGTGAAGGTTGATGTGCGCATCGTGGCCGCAACCAATAAAGACCTTGAAAAGGCTGTGGCCGACGGGTCGTTTCGTGAAGACTTATATTACCGCTTAGATGTCATCCCGATCCGGCTCCCGCCATTGCGGCTTCGTACCGGGGATATTCCGTTACTCGTGAAGCATTTCCTGGAAAAGTTTTCTCAGGAAAGCGGAAAGCCAGCTCCTGTCTTGACGCCGGAGGCGATGCATGTGTTATTGGGCCATGAGTGGCGCGGCAACGTGCGCGAGCTTGAAAACTTGCTCGAACGGGTTGTCGCCTTTTCCGCCGGTGCGCCTGTATCGGATGAAGATATTCGCGGTTGGCTCCACCGTGTGGTGACTCCTCAGCAGCAGGGGGTGCCTACGGATCTGCCGGAAGATGGCGTGGATTTGGAAGGGTTGATCAACGGCATTGAAAAGGCTTTATTGCTGCAGGCGCTGGAACGGGCCCAGTGGGTCAAGAAAAAGGCTGCCAGGTTACTGAAGCTCAACACGCGGTCGTTTCGTTATCGGCTAGAGAAGTATGCGATCAAGGGTGGCCGTGATTAATTCGCAGTTGAATCCCTCCGAGATCACCGTGTGTGCTCCGGCCAAAATCAATCTCATTCTCCGTATCCTCGACCGCCGTCCAGACGGGTTCCACAATCTCTGGTCGATTATGCAGACGGTCGCGCTGGAAGATGAGGTGCAGATCAGGCTCTGTCCCGGACGGCAGGGCATCTACCTGAGCTGTGATGCCGGTCAGTTGGCTGCTGACCAAAGTAACCTCGTGTTTCGCGCAGCCGCTGCGGTGGTGGAGAGAGCCCAGTCGTCGATCGGTCTCGAGATTGAACTTCGAAAACGCATTCCGATGGGGGCGGGCCTGGGTGGAGGGAGCAGCGATGCCGCAGCGACCATCTTAGGACTGAACCGTTTGTTACGGCTTGGATGGTCTTCGCTGGAGATGGCCGATGTCGGGCAATCGCTGGGGAGCGATGTCCCGTTCTTTCTGTTCGCTCCTTCATCATTCGTGGCAGGTCGGGGAGAAACCGTTCGGCCCGTCGTTGTTGAGGAGCCGCGCTGGATTGTGCTTGCGAATCCAGGGTTTGGGGTCAATACCAAGTGGGCGTATCAAGAGCTAGCTGCAAGTAGGACGGGTGTGAGGCCGCTGTCACCAGCGCAGTGCGAACTCGACCGGCAATCGCGGGTGAGTTGGGCTCAACTCATTGCCGCGGCAGAGAATGATTTCGAGGCGCCGGTTTTTGCCGCCCATGGGCGGCTCCGGGAGATCAAGCAGGTTTTGCAGACTCAAGGAGCTGAAATTGCGCTGCTATCCGGAAGCGGGGCAACGGTGTTCGGGGTCTTCACCAATGAGACGGTCGCGCGCCTGGCCCAGTCTAAGTTGGCCAGTGACCCGTTGATGACGGTATTCGTTGTCCCTACCTGTTCCGGCGCGCTTCTCGTGCAAGAAGAACTCTCGCGATAGGCCTTGGTTGACAAGCCTCCGTACATTCCGTTACATTCTGACCCCTTAGTTGGCTCCCTCAACAGCGCGCAGCGAACAGCGGTGGGCGGGCATTTACTACGCCAACCTACGCCCGCGGTCGAGATGAACCACGCACGAAATCAGACCCTTCGTAATCGTATTCAAAGGATTTTCTAGGGAATCGATGAGCAGAGAGCTAAAGATATTCTCTGGTAATGCAAATCCGGCCCTGGCCCATGAGATTTGTGCCTACCTTGGGACAAAACTTGGCGAGGCCACGGTGGCGTCATTCAGTGACGGCGAGATTCGCGTCAGGATCGAGGAGAACGTTCGCGGCGCAGATGTGTTCGTCGTGCAATCCAGCTGTCAGCCGGTCAACGACTCCCTGATGGAGCTGTTGATTATTATTGATGCGCTCAAACGGTCCTCTGCGGATAGGATCACAGCAGTCATTCCGTATTTCGGCTATGCCCGTCAAGATCGTAAGGATCAGCCACGTGTGCCGATTTCAGCAAAACTCGTGGCCGACCTTATCACCACCGCCGGCACAGACCGTGTTCTCACGATGGACCTGCATGCGGGGCAGATTCAGGGATTCTTCAACATACCAGTGGACCATCTCTACGCGCTTCCCGTATTATTGGATTACATTACGAAACAAAAAGTAGACGATCTGGTCGTTGTGTCCCCCGATGCCGGCGGTGTCGAGCGGGCTCGCGCGTTTGCCAAGCGGCTTCAAGCAAACTTGGCGATCATCGATAAGCGGCGAGAGGGACCCAACCAGACGCAGATCATGAACATCATCGGTGACGTGGCGGGCAGGAGCGCGCTCTTGCTGGATGACATGATCGACACGGCGGGCACCATCGTCAAGGGGGCTCAAGCCTGTCTCGATAAAGGGGCGCGTGAAGTATGGACGGCTTGTACCCATGCGGTCCTCACCGGGCCGGCGTTGGACCGGATTCAACAATCCTGCTTGAGGCAGGTGATCGTGACTAATTCGATTCCGTTACGGGGCAAAGAGCAGATCTGCCCGAAGTTGCATCAATTGTCGGTCGCACCACTGCTCGGTGAGGCGATCAGGCGTATCCATGAAGATGAGTCGGTGAGTTCATTGTTTGCCTAATTACGAGACTGAGACATCTGAAGACCAGCGAGAAGGGGGCGAAGGCGTATCATGAAATTCGAACTAGCAGTCACCGTGAGAGAGAAAACAGGAAAAGGTGCGGCGCGCCAGCTTCGGCGAGAGGGCAAGATCCCAGGCGTGCTATACGGGCAGGGCGAATGTCTGCTCTTGACGATTGAGCCTGATAGCTTGGTCAAAATTTTGAAGGCACAGGCAGGAGGGACCGCACTCGTGTCGCTGACGCTGACTGGTGCGAAGTCGGCTCCGAAACGGACCGCACTCTTGCGCGATTTCCAGGTCGATCCGGTCGAAGGAAATGTGTTGCATGCGGATTTGTTTGAAATCTCGATGAACAAGCCGATTCGTGTGAAAGTGCCTCTCCATTTGACCGGCGGAGTGCCTGCTGGTGTGAAGGAAGGCGGTGTTCTTCACCACAACATGCGTGAGTTGCACATCGAGTGTTTGCCGGCTGCGTTGCCAGATTTTATCGAAGTTGATGCGTCGGGGCTGAATATTTCCCAAGGCCTCCACTTGAAAGATGTCGCTGAGCTCGAAGGGATCAAATTTCTTGACGATCCTGAGCATATGGTTGTGAGTGTGGCGGCGCCGATGACGGAAGCCAAGCTGGAGTCGCTCCTTGCGAGCGGCGTAGTCGGAGTTGAGGGCGGGAAAGAGCCTGAAGTGGCAGGCAAAGGCAAGGTTGAAGGTGCTGAGGGCGGCGAAGCAGGGAAGGCCGGGGCGGCGGCTGATGCCAAGGGCGGCGATAAGAAGGGTGCTGCGGCACCAAAAGCTGAGAAGAAAGAAGCCGAAAAGAAGAAGTAACAGTGCATCTCATCGTTGGGCTGGGCAACCCTGGTGCGGCCTATGCTCAGACTCGTCACAATATCGGAATGTTGGCCATCGAGCGGGCCGCCGCTCGATGGTCCATCCGTCTCGCTAGGCGCGGGATCGCGCAGCGAGGATCCGGGCGACTCGGGTCGGAACTCCTTGAACTTGCCGGCACGCTCGACTGGATGAACATCACCGGTCCTCCGCTCAAAGGCCTCCTCCGCGAGTATTCATTAACTGCTGTAGATCTGATCCTTCTCCACGACGACCTTGACCTTGAGATGGGGCGTCTCCGCATCAAGCAAGAGGGCGGTCACGGAGGACATAACGGCATCAGGTCGGTCATCGAGACGCTCGGCACGACTCAGTTTATACGAATAAAAATCGGAATCGGCCGTCCGGTACCGCGTCAGGATTCGGCGGATTATGTGCTGCAGGCGTTCACGAGAGAAGAACTCGAGGTGTTGAATCCCTGTCTCGATCGCGTCGTCGATGCATTGGAATGTTTGATCCACAGGGGGACAGCCGTGGCCATGAATCAGTTCAATATCCGCGAGAAGCCGGCAGGAGATGAAGGCGCGCCATTAAGCTGATTTCTGCCGGCAGTACTGAAGAAATCTAGGAGTCGACGTGCGGTTGGGCCAGCGTGAAAGCTCACGCAGGGCCTCCCCTTTCATTTGACAGTTTCTTCAAGGCTATGGTAGCTTCACCCCTTCGCGCTGGCTGAATCCAGCGTACCTACACCTTGCTCCCGACTGGTTCGGGGGCCTTTGTCCAGGAGGATTGCTGCATGGAGCTCTACGAGTCTCTGTTTATTATTCGTACGTCTCTTACCGACGAAGAGACCGCTGCCCTCATTGAGAAGATGAAGGCGGTGGCAGAGAAGACCGGTGCGCAGTTTATCAAGTCAGAAAACTGGGGCAAGAAGAAACTCGCGTACGAAGTGAAGCGTGAGCGCAAGGGCACCTACGCCTATTTTTACTTCAGGGCGCCCAACATCACGGTCGGTGAATTGGAACGGTCCTACCGGCTGGAAGACCCCATCCTCAAGTTCTTGACCGTCCATCTCAAAAAAGAACTCGTGCCACCACGGCCGCTTGAAACGTCATCGGAGGAGTTCGCCGGTGGCCGGGTTTAATAAAGTCATTTTGATCGGGAATCTCACGCGGAATCCCGAGCTGCGGTATACGCCGAACGGGACGCCGGTGGCCAGCTTGGGGCTTGCGGTCAGTCGGCGGTACAAGCAGGGCGAAGAATTAAAAGAGGAAGTCTGCTTTGTCGACATTGTGGTCTTTGGCAAACAGGCGGAACATTGCGGGCAGTATCTCAGTAAGGGGAGTGGTGTCATCGTTGACGGGCGACTCCAGCAACGCCGATGGGAAACGGAAGACGGCCAAAAGCGCAGCAAGCACGAGGTCGTGGCCCAAACGGTGACGTTTATGCCGAAACGCCAGGATGGCGGCGGCGGGGTTGAGCCACCAGCGCATGATGATGCCGGCTATGAACCCGACGAGCACGTCTAACAAAAAGGGAGACGGTTATGGAGCGTGAACAGGGCGGAGATCGGGACGGAGGCGGTGGCGGCGGACGGTTTTTTCAGCGTCGCCGGCCTTGTCGGTTTTGCATTGAAAAAGGCGCGATCGATTTCAAGGACGTCGGGCTATTGAGAAATTTCCTTACGGAGCGTGGGCGGATCGTTCCGCGGCGTATTTCCGGTAATTGTATGAGGCACCAACGCGAATTGACGGCTGCCGTCAAGCGGGCTCGGCATATCGCGCTGATCAGTTTTGCGGAAGAGCGATAACGTAACGATTGACGTTGGGGACGGGCATGCAGGTAGGGGCCACGATGAATCTATTAACGCCGCCGCTGGCTAGCATTACAGCAGACGGGCTTTCGCTCGTCGGCGAGGTCACGGCTGAAGAACTCGGCCTGACCGAGGATGATGCCATCGCTCGTGGTCCGCTCGCGGTGAGTTTGGATCTAACCAACGTCGAGGGGCTCGTTGCGGTGACCGGTGTGCTTGAAGGTACGATCCTCCGCGAATGTGTGAGGTGTTTGACGCAGTACGAGGATCCTTTGGCTTTTTCGGTGAGGGCGGCTTTCATCCCTGAGCCGAAGTCTCCGCCGCGCCACCCGAAGCGAGTCGATCCTCGGAAGGCCCGCGAAGAGGTTGTGGTGGCTGAAGAAGAGGAAGACCTGGATGACCAGTATCAATATCAAGGCAATTTTTTAGAATTGGCTCCCATGTTGCGCGAACATGTCATCCTGGCCGCGCCGATGCAGCCAATCTGCAGCGACGACTGTTTGGGGCTTTGTGCACGATGTGGGAAAAGTTTGAATGAGGGGCCCTGTCAATGTGCCGCGGAGCCACCGATCCCGACCTTTCGGGTGGTTCAGGGCACGAAACGCAAGACCGGCGGATCGTCAGCATCCTAGCGTGACCGCCTGCTATCGAGAGTGAGAAGGAGTTGCCATGCCAAATCCGAAACATAAACATTCACGGGAACGACGCGACACGCGGCGCACCCAAAAGTTGCGGATGACCCCGCCGGGCATGTCCGTCTGTCCGCAGTGCCATGAGATCAAGCTCCCGCATTACACCTGCTTGAATTGCGGAACCTACAAGGGTAAGGCAGTCATCCAAGTCGAAGAATCCTAGTAGACTCTCGTTCCACGTACGCAACGGAGTACGTGGAACATCGTCCTCGCTACGGATTTCCTAGACGTCATATTGACCGGCCTGCTCGACAGGCTGGCGGTCGGTTGTTGGTTCGTGCCTGCAGGGCACTGGGGCTATATGGACTCCATCAGAATGTTGTCCGTTTGCCTGTTGCGTCAACCAGTTCACTGCTCTAAACTCCTGCCGCATATAGCGTGGTGACGGCTGCTTGTCTTCCGTGACCCCCTGACACATCATCGTACTATGAGTACTTGGCTTCTATGAAGATTGCGCTTGATGCCATGGGCGGCGACCATGGACCGGCCCCGGTTATTGAGGGAGCTCTCCAGGCGGCCCAAGAATGTGATGTCGAGATTCTGCTCGTCGGCGACGAGGCCATTCTCACTGCCGAATGTCGCCGTCTGGGCTGTACGGATTCACGTCTGTCTATTCGTCATGCGTCGCAAGTCGTAGAGATGCACGAATCGCCTGCAACCGTAGCCCGTAAGAAACGGAACTCCTCCATCTGGATCGCGACCGAGTTGGTCAAGAGCGGCGAGGCCAGTGCGGTGGTCAGTCCCGGGAATACCGGCGCCAGCATGGTCGCCTCGTTCTTTGTACTCGGGCTGACGAAGGGCGTCGAACGTCCGGCGATCGCAACCTGCCTGCCCACGCTGACTGGCATGGCTATTATGTTAGATGTCGGGGCCAATGTGGACTGTAGTGCCCAGCATTTGGCGCAATTCGCCATCATGGGGAATGAATACGGCAAGCATCTGTTCAAAAAGCCTAATCCACGCGTCGGGTTGTTGAGCATCGGGGAAGAGGACAGCAAGGGGAACGAAGTGACGAAGGAAGCGTTCAAGCTCCTCAAGGCCAGTCCGCTCAATTTCATCGGTAATGTCGAGGGCCGTGATGTCTATAGTGGGAGCGCTGACGTGGTGGTCTGTGATGGGTTTATCGGGAACGTCGCGTTGAAGATTTCAGAGGGCGTGGCCGATACGATCAAGAAATTGCTGCTCAAGGAAATATCCGGATCCTTTTTCGGCCGCTTAGCCTATCCGCTCATTGCCAAGCCGCTGTTGAATTTGAAGAAGAAAATCGACTATGCCGAATTCGGCGGGGCGCCGCTTCTGGGTGTTAACGGCATTACGGTGATTTGCCATGGCCGTTCGTCCGCTAAGGCGATCAAGAATGCCATCCGTCTGGCAAAGGGATTGGCCGAGAGTCGTGTCGATGCGCTGATTCAGCGCGATATTGAAGAGAGCCTCATGCAACCCAAGCCCATTGAGGAAACGCCGGCATGAGGGCCCGCATTGCAGGGACCGGATCGTACGTGCCGGCCAAGGTGCTGACCAATGTCGATCTCGAACGGATGGTGGCCACTTCAGACGACTGGATTGTCGAACGGACGGGCATTCGCGAGCGGCACGTGGCCGGTCCCGATGAGGCCTGCTCTGATCTGGCTGTGAAAGCGGCGGAGCGGGCGTTGGCCGCCGCGGGAGTGCGTGCGGCCGATCTCGATATGATCCTGTTGGCCACCTGCACGGGTGACTATCCCCTTCCTGCAACCGCCTGTCTGATTCAACATCGGCTTGGGGCTACGCGTGCGGCGGCCTGCGATCTGTCGGCCGCTTGTTGCGGCTTCGTCTATGCGTTATCGGTGGCGGATGCCTATGTGAAGTCCGGCATGCGCCATGTGTTGATCATCGGGTCGGAAGTGATGTCGGCCATTACCGACTGGACCGATCGCAATACCTGTATCCTGTTCGGCGATGGGGCTGGAGCGGCCGTCATCAGCGCCAGTGAGAACGACTGTGGGATTCTCTCCACGCATCTTCGTTCCGATGGCAATCTTTGCGATTTGATTGCCGTGCCGGGTGGCGGGTCACGCCTACCGCCGTCTGAAACGGTCGTGGCGGAACGGATGCAGTACATCAAGATGAAGGGGAACGAGACGTTTAAGGTGGCGGTTCGAACCTTGGAGGAAGTCGCGCGTGAGACCTTGGCCGCGAATAATCTCCAAGTGGAAGACCTCGACCTCTACGTTCCGCATCAGGCCAATATACGAATTCTGAAGGCCGTGGCCAGCCGTCTCGGGCTCCCGCCTGAAAAAGTGATGCTGAACCTCGATCGGTATGGAAATACCTCGGCCGCTTCGATTCCCATCGCCTTAGATGAAGCGGTGCGCCAGGGGCGAATCAAAGAGGGAAGTCTTGTGATGTTAGGGGCCTTCGGGGCTGGGCTCACCTGGGCATCGGCACTCGTTCGATGGTAGCAGAAGATGTGATCAGCCATCAGCGCTTAGTTCAGAGGAATCGACGATCGCGGAGAGGGATGCACTGACGGATCCGGAGAACTTTTCCCGTTGACATTCAAGGGGAATTCGACGATATCTAGCTCACGGAGAGGGTGCTGGGCGCTTGCTCCAACGTCGATGATGGTCATGATGAACGTAACCGGTAACCCCGTGCGATCACGCCAGTAGTATGACGAATCTCCAATCAAGAAGAGCATCCAGTATCGGGTTGGTGTTCCCGGGGCAGGGGTCCCAGTCTGTCGGGATGGGGAAGGCGTTGGCCGAGGCCTATCCGGACATCAGGAGTCTCTACGATGAGGCTTCATCGGTCCTGGGATACGATATTGCCGCATTATGTTTTGAGGGGCCATCCGAACGATTGAATCTCACGGAATATACTCAGCCAGCGTTATTCGTGAGCAGCATGGCGGCATTTCATGTGTGTAAGTCGTTGGATCTCGCGCCGATCGCAGTGGCCGGACATAGCTTGGGTGAATACTCGGCTCTTGTCGCCGCCGGGGGAATGACCTATCGTGAAGCGGTGGGGATCGTGCAGAAGCGAGGTCGGTATATGGCCGAAGCCGTGCCGCCAGGGACAGGGCTCGTCGCTGCATTGCTCGGTCTCGCCGCAGACGTGGTGAGAGAGGTCTGTCGGGAAGCTTCCGTTGCCGGCGTCGTGGCTGCGGCGAATTTCAATTCGCCGGGTCAGGTGGTCATTGCCGGTGAAAAGGCCGCGGTGGAACGGGCGATTGAATTGGCAAAGGCCAAGGGCTGTAAGAAGGCGATACCCCTTCCCGTCAGTGTGCCGGTGCATACGCCGCTGATGCAGGGAGCGGCTGACCGGCTCGCTGGAGAGCTAGCGGCAATCAGATGGTCCGATCTGAAGATGCCATTGATCAATAATGCGGAAGCCAGGCCGATCACCAAAGCCGGTGATATTCAGGCCTCATTGGTACGACAACTTCCGTCATCAGTGCTCTGGGAAGATTCGGTGAAGGCGATGGCCGCGATGGGTGTGACGACGTTCGTCGAGGTTGGGCCTGGAACGGTGTTGAGCGGTTTGATTAAACGAATTGTGCCGGACGCGGTGATCCTGAACGTCAACGATCCGAAGTCGTTCGAGGCGACCCGTACGGCGTTCAGTGCATAAAGGAAGGTGAGGAGCGAGCGGATGTCACTTCAAGGTAAAGTTGCGATTGTTACAGGCGCGGCGCAAGGAATCGGCCGGGCGATCGCAGAAGCGTTGGCGCAAGCCGGGGCCGATATTGTGGTGGCCGACCTCGACCCGAGCCGGTCGAAAGATACGGTGGCGGCGGTGGAGCAGTTGGGGCGCAAGGCGCTGAACGTCAAAGTCAACGTGGCGGACGGCACCGACACCAAAGCCATGGTCGATCAGGTCATCAAGGAATGGGGGAAGGTCGACATTCTGGTCAATAATGCCGGGATCACGCGTGACGGCTTGTTGTTGAGGATGAAGGAAGAAGACTGGAACCTGGTGCTGCAAGTTAATTTGACCGGGACGTTCAATTGTATCAAGGCGGTCTTGCTCCCGATGACCAAGCAGCGGTATGGTCGTATCGTCAACATTGCGTCGATCGTCGGCGTGATGGGGAATGTGGGCCAGGCCAATTACGCGGCATCGAAGGCGGCGGTGATCGGGTTGACGAAGACGGTCGCGCGGGAATATGCGAGCCGCGCGGTGACGGTCAACGCTGTTGCGCCGGGCTTTATCGACACCGCTATGACGCAGGGATTATCGACCGAGGTGAAAGACACCCTCCAAAAGCAAATCCCGTTGGGACGATTGGGTACACCGGCCGATATTGCGGCGGCGGTACGGTTTCTCGTATCGGACGAGGCCGCCTATATCACGGGGCATGTGTTGCATGTGAACGGGGGAATGTTGATGCCCTGACGACGGTGGTCAGAGTGTTGTAAGATGCTGCGGCGACAGATTCGCAGCAAGAAGGAGGATCTACGATGGGGAAGGAGGCAGGAAAATCAATGGGTACTGTAGAAGAACGGGTCAAGAAAATTATCGGCGAGCAGCTTGGAGTGGAGGAGGACGAGGTGACGCTTGAGGCCAGCTTCGTGGAAGACCTCGGTGCCGACTCGCTCGATACCGTCGAGCTGGTGATGGCGCTTGAAGAAGAATTCGGGATCGAGATCCCCGACGAAGACGCAGAAAAGATCCTGACGGTCGGGAAAGCCTTGGACTACATCAAGGAAAAGGCCTAAGGGACAGAGGATGTTATGACTGTTCGTTCGACTAGGCGAATCGTCGTCACCGGTTTGGGGCTGATCACGCCTCTGGGGACCGGTGTTGACAAAACCTGGAAGGCGATTTGTGCCGGTGAATCCGGCATAGGCCGGATCACCAAATTCGATCCCGCCGCGTACGATGCCCAGATTGCCGGGGAAGTAAAGGATTTCGATCCCGCGCAGTTCATCGAGAAGAAAGAAATCAAAAAAATGGATGCGTTCATCCATTATGCCGTGGGTGCTGCCCAGCTGGCGGTGGATGATGCTTCGTTCACCGTGGCGCCAGAAGAGGCCACGCGAGTCGGCGTCTATATCGGATCGGGCATCGGGGGGCTGGGATCGATCGAGCATTACCACAAGATCTTGCAGGAAAAAGGCCCCGGGCGAGTCTCGCCATTTTTCATTCCGATGACCATCATTAACCTGGCTTCTGGACAGGTGGCGATCAGACTGGGTGCCAAGGGGCCGAACTCTTGTGCCGTGACGGCTTGTGCGACGGGCAACCATTGTATCGGCGACGCATTTCGACTGATTCAGGCCGGTGATGCCGATGTCATGATTGCCGGCGGGGCCGAAGCCGCCATTACCCCGTTGGGGGTCGCAGGGTTTGCGGCGTCGAAAGCCTTGTCGTTTCGCAACGATGCCCCGACGAAAGCGAGCCGGCCGTTCGACAAAGATCGCGATGGGTTCGTGCTCGGCGAAGGCGCTGGGGTCGTGGTCTTGGAGGAACTGGAGCATGCACGCCGTCGCGGAGTTCGGATCTATGCCGAACTCATCGGTTATGCCATGAACAGCGACGCCTACCATATTACCGCTCCGTCCGAAGAGGGAGAAGGCGCAGTTCGCTGTATGGAGCTGGCGCTCAAGGATGCCGGTATCGGCAAGGACCAGGTCGGGTATATCAACGCGCATGGGACGTCGACGATGGCGGATGCCATCGAGACCAAGGCCATCAAGCAGGTATTCGGTGAACGGGCCTATCAGATTCCGGTGAGTTCGACCAAGTCGATGACCGGCCATTTACTCGGGGCCGCTGGTGGCATTGAGGCAGTATTCAGCGTGCTGGCGCTTCACCACGGGATCCTGCCTCCGACGATCAACTTGGATCATCCCGATCCTGCATGCGATCTGGACTATATCCCTCACAAGGCCAGACCGGCTGCCGTGACAGTCGCGCTGTCGAATTCGTTTGGATTCGGCGGGGTTAACGCCTGTCTGCTCTTTAAAAAGCCGGACGCCTAACAGATCTGTGCGAGGGGATCTACTCGCCACTATGACGTCGGTTTCTTCCATCGACTCGCTCCAATCCTCCTTAGGCTATCGATTCAAGGCCATGGCTTTGCTTGAGGAAGCCTTGACCCATTCTTCTCTCGTCAACGAACAGAAATCGGTTTCGCCTCAACATAACGAGCGGCTCGAATTTCTGGGTGACGCCGTGTTGTCGCTGGTGATGAGTGAATATCTCGCGTCATCATTGCCGCAGTCTTCAGAAGGGGCTCTCTCGAAGTTAAAGGCACAGTTGGTGAGTGAGGCCTCGCTTGCGGCTGTGGCTCGACGGTTGAGCCTGGGGGAGCATTTGAAGCTGGGCCGCGGGGAAGACCGTTCGAAGGGCCGCGAGAAAGACTCGTTATTGGCCGATGCGCTGGAGGCGGTGCTGGCCGCCGTGCATCTTGACGGAGGGTTCGATGCTAGCCGCACGGTGACGCGCCATATTTTCGCAGGGGAACTTGTGAATGTCGCTGCGCAGCAGGAACAACCGGGAGCCGGCGACTACAAGACGCAGTTTCAGGAATGGTGCCAAAAGAGGCATGACACCTTGCCCCGTTACGCGACCGTTCGAGAATCAGGCCCCGATCATCAGAAGTTATTTGAGGTAGAATTGTCCATCCAGGGCGAGGTTGTGGGCATGGGATCAGGACGAAGCAAGAAAGAAGCAGAGCAACAGGCGGCGAAGCAGGCCCTCGAACAGGTAGGGCGCTAATGCTGGCGGCAGGGTTAGGGTATGGGGTTCACCACGAGACCAGTTCTCATTTCAGGGAGGTAGATGATGCAGCGACGAGTGATGGTAGGACGGATGGCGATGATGCTGGTGGTAGGCGTAAGTCTGTTGTGGGGAATGGGCGTAGTCTCTGCGGCGGATAAGGCTCCGGCAGTGAAAGCGGGGAAAGTAGAAGGGGCGAAAGGAACACGAGCGATTATTGCCACGAGGTTTGGCGAGATCGAGATCGCATTTTTCCCAGACAAGGCCCCCGAACATGTCAAAAACTTTGTCTCGTTGGCAAAATCAGGATTCTACAACGGGACCATCTTTCATCGGGTGATTCCCGGGTTCATGATCCAGGGCGGCGATCCCAACACGAAAGATCTGAACAAGCCGGAGACCTATGGTCAGGGGGGACCGGGCCATCGGCTGAAAGCGGAATTTAACGAGATTCCTCACAGACGGGGGATTCTCTCCATGGCGCGCACGAGCGATCCCAATAGCGCCGGTTCACAGTTCTATATCGTCGTGAAGGATTCGAATTTTCTCGATGGGCAGTACACGGTGTTTGGTGAAGTCGTGAGGGGAATGGATGTGGCGGATAAAATTGTCAGCACACCAAGGAACAATCGTGACCTTCCGAATGAGCGTGTGGACATGACGATTACAGTGGTCGAGTAGCAATGCGGGGGAGAGAAACCATGATGCGTGATGCGGTCACCATGAGGAGCGTCATGCTCTGTGGACTGGTATTGGCGATCGGCCTGCTCACCGGCTGTGGAGGAAAGGCGGAGGTGAAACCGGTTGTGCCTCCTCCTGCCCCTGGTCCGAGAGCCATCATCAAGACCAAATTCGGGGAGATTCACTTCAAGTTCTTTCCCGATGTGGCGCCGAACCATGTTGCAAACTTTATCAAGCTGGCCAAGTCAGGATTTTACGATGGGACGATTTTTCACCGGGTCATTCCGGGGTTCATGATCCAGGGCGGTGATCCCAACACCAAGAACTCGTTGCGCAAGGAGACGTACGGAGCCGGTGGGCCGAAGGATGAGAAGGGAAATCCCATCCTCCTCAAGGCGGAGTTCAGCGATATCCTTCATAAGCGCGGTATTGTGTCGATGGCACGAGCGACGGAGCCCGATACGGCCGGGTCGCAATTTTTCATTGTGGTCGAGCCTTCTCATTTCCTCGACGGCAAATACACGGCATTCGGCGAGGTGACCAAGGGCCTTGGTATCGCTGACAGGATCGTGAGTTTGCCAAAAAACGATCACGATCTGCCGAACGAGCGGATCGAGATGACGGTGACGATTGTCGAATAGCGATAGGCTGGATCAGACAGGCTTCTGTCTGTGGGGCGAAGAGGTGGCTATGGGATGTCCTCGAGGAGTGCGCGAAGGCGGGCTTGTTCGGACGGGAAGAAGAGGATGAAATTGAGGCCGAACGCGTTGTCTGAGACCCAACGTACTGAGGCCCGCTCGATCTTTACCGGCGGGGATTGGTCTGGAAGGTGAAGGAGGACGTGGACGTCGAGCCCTTCGGCCATATTGATGTCAGACTCGGCTCGGCAGCCGGTCGTCGAGATGTTCGTGACCGTGGCGTCCCCTTCGAGCTCCCCTGAAGAAAATCCGATCGTGCAACGCAGCTCCACCCTGCGTGTTTTCCTGATTTTTTGTTCTTTCTCTTGGCTCATGGTACGTCGCCTGCCGTCTTTGCGAGTGGTGATGAGTTAGTGGTGGTGTTGGCAGCCTGGGTCGTGGGTATGTTGCTCAGGGGCCGGGGGCGGCATAAACTGCTGTCCTGGCAAGATGATGTGGCCAGGCTCACGCTGCTTCGTCAGGTGTTGCGCAATATCAGGATGGTAGGCCCGCACATAACCGATGAGCCCGCCGAGGAACCGTTGCGATTGGAAGTCCGTCCCCGAAAACTGCGACACGAAGGCGATCGCACGGTCGAGTATTTCCGGTGCGTCTGACATGTCGGCAATCTGCTGAGGGTTCTGCTTCTTGAACGCGTCGTACTCCTTCTTCAGATGCTCCGTGAATACGGGCGACGGTGCGGCAGGCACATGGAGGGGGCTGAGCGTTCGTCGCAAGCCCTGTAGCGCCGCCACGATCTCCGCATCTTGCCCATCTCGGCGTCCCTGAAAGTACCCAAAGATTACCACTTCGACGAGATTGAAGAGGGCTACGGCCTTCTCGCCGCCTAGTTCCCCCAGCTCGCGATAGAAGTCTCGCCGGACCGGCATGAATTGGACGGCCAGCCGCTTGTGCTGATAGTCGCTCCCGGTTTCGAGGTAGGCGCAGTCGGCGGGGCATGCGACCCGTACGATTCGGTGTTCACCGCAACATTGGCTGCAGATTTGACCGCCGAGGGCGGGACAGGGTCGCTTGCCTTTTCGTTGCGAGCAATAGACGCATTGACTCATTTTCTTACGGGTCCTTCCGGTGCCGGCTTCGGCGGCGGAGGGATAAACCCATAGTCCGCCAACGTCCGTTTTTCCTGTTTGGGTTTTCCATCGCTGGGGGTTTCGAGCCCGTTCATTTCGGCGGCGTCTGCATATTGGTACGGCACAAGGATGAGGTTATTGGCGCGGTCGATACTCAGATCTCCCGGTGAGGGTAAGAATTCGGCGATGACTTGAAACCGCTTGTCCCAGCTCATGCGCCAGACTTTCCCCGTGGTGAAATCAGAGACATACATGTTGCCCCACCGGTCGAAATCCACGCCACGGAGATTCTGGAACCGGCTGGAAAAGAATCCGTTGGAGAAGAGTTCCGTCACGACGCCATCGGGAGAGACCTCGGAAATTTTCCCCTTATCCCAACTCACGGCGATGATTTGGCCGGATTTTGGATGGATGGCTAAGCCTGAGGGACCGGCCAGGGCTGGGTCTGTGACCAATACGGAGATCGTCTGGGACGCGAGGTCGACGCGGTAGATTCTGTTGGCTTTCTGGTCGGAGCAATAGAGGTGGCCCTTGCCGTCGAAGGTCACGTCGCTCAAGGAGGCTTGTGGCAGCGTGGACGAGGCGGCAGGCCCTCGGACGATGAGTGCCAGGACGGGCTTCCCGGTGGTCGTATCAAAGCCCCGCAGGGTATCGAGATCGGCCACGTAGAGCACATGTTCCACCAGGGCCATGCCTTTGGGGGCATGGAGGGTGACCTCTCCCTTTCCGCCTTGAATAAATTTCAGATTGAGAAGTTTGCCGTTGGGATCGAGTTTGGTGATGAATCCGTTGTTATCAGCAGCTTCAGGCTCCCCGTTCACGCTGGAAATGAAATAGCCCTTCCCGAGGGGGTCGTTGACGAAGCTGTAGGGCGATTGCAGTTCCGTGACGGTGATCTGGGCGTTAAGGGGGCTGACGACTACGACGAATAGAAGCCAGATACACCAGGAGATCGGATGGTAGGTGGCGCGTGTGAGAAGGGACATGAGGGAGGAGGTTCTCTTCACAGGGTAGATGTCGATTGGCCGAGGGTGACTTTCGTATCGTAGCCGCCAGGCTCAGGGTCTGTCAAGAAATGAGGGCGAAAGGCGCAAGAGATCTCACGTCTTTACGTTTATGGCTAGGGCCTCGTGCCAAGCGAAGCACGTCGTTGACTTGATCAAAAATGCCCTGCTATGGTGCCTTGATTTTCTTGACAGTTTCTCAACGAGGAGGCATCCGTGGCAGCACGATTGATCGACGGCAAAGCATTGGCATTGCAAGTACGGGCGAGGTTGGCAACGGAATCGGCGGCGGTCCTCGCGAAGATCGGGATGAGGCCAGGGTTGGCCACGATTTTGGTAGGTGACGATCCCGCGTCACATCAGTATGTGAAGAGCAAACAGAAGGCCTGCGAAGAGGCAGGCATCTATATTGACGACCACAAGTTGCCTGCCAGCACGACGCAGGCCGAGTTGCTGGCGTTGATCGAAAAGGCAAATGCCGATCCAAAGATCCACGGCATTCTGGTGCAGCTCCCGTTACCGAAACATATCGAGAGCCGGGTGGTCCTCGAGGCCGTATCGCCGAATAAAGATGCCGACGGGTTCCATCCCTACAATTTCGGCAGGCTGGTTGAAGGAAGTCCGGTGTTTGAGGCCTGCACGCCCAAGGGTGTCATCAAGATGATCGAGTCTATCGGTGTGGGTATTGAGGGGAAACGTGCGGTGGTGTTGGGCCGCAGCAATATTGTCGGCAAGCCGTTGGCCCTTATGCTCTTGCAGCGCAATGCTACCGTGACGATTTGTCATTCCAAGACGAAGGATCTGGCCGCGGTCTGTCGTGAGGCGGAGTTGTTGCTCGTGGCGATCGGGAAGGCCAAGTTTGTGACGGCCGACATGGTGCGAGAAGGAGCGGTCGTAATCGACGTGGGCACCAATCGGTGGACAGACGGGAAGCTCTGCGGCGATGTCGACTTTGAATCGGTCAGTCAGAAGGCCGGCTGGATTAGTCCTGTGCCCGGTGGCGTCGGGCCGATGACGATTGCGATGTTGCTGGAGAATACGGTGGAGTCGGCCAAACGTATGGCGGGAATGATGTGAGGTGGCTGGGTGCTCCTGTGCTCGCGCAACGCGCGGCTTCAGAAAGCCCTCGTTGGACATGCGTACGACGGAGCAACTCAGCCGCCTCATAGCGGAATAGGGTGAGGGAAGAACGTATGAGTCGAGAGCCGCGCCGGTTGAAGGATGTGCTCGATGGGGGGCAGTTCGCTGTTACGATTGAGTACAATCCCCCCAAAGGTACGAACATCTCCTCGGTGCTAGAGAACGCCAAGGCTCTGGTCGGGCGTGTGCATGGGGTGAACGTGACGGACAACACGGCCGCCGTCGTGCGGGCCGGGTCTCTTTCCGTTTGTCGCCTCCTCTACGAACTTGGCCACGATCCGGTCATGCAGATGACCTGCCGGGATCGGAATCGGATTGCCATGCAGTCGGATCTCATGGGCGCGTCCATGCTCGGCATCCGTAATATTCTCTGTCTCACCGGGGACTACCCGACCGTCGGAGACCACAAGGACGCGAAGCCCGTGTACGATCTCGACTCGGTTCAGGTCATGCAGCTGGTGCAGGGGCTGAACAATGGGCGGGATATGGCCGGCAATAAGCTGGATGGCTCCACGGCCTTTTCAATCGGTGCGGCTGTCACGCCGGAAGCAGATCCGCTGGGCCCCATGCTCGCCAAGTTCGAACTGAAAGTAAAGGCCGGCGCGCAGTTCTTTCAGACGCAGGCAATCTACCATCCTGAGCAGTTTGCGTCCTTCATGAAGGCGGTGCGTCCGTTTAAGGCCAAGGTGCTGGCTGGTATTCTCGTGCTTCGGAACGCCAAGATGGCGGAGTTCATGAACGCGAATATTCCCGGCGTGTCGGTCCCGCAGGAGATGATCGACGAACTCAGGGCCGCCGGTCCCGAGCGGGCGGAGGATGTCGGCGTGGACATCGCAGTGCGGACGATCAAGGCGGTGCGGCCCTACTGCGACGGGGTGCATATTATGGCGATCAAAGCCACACACCGGTTGTCCGATATCATCACCAGAGCAGAAGTGGGTTGATGACGATCCCCGAGTTTCAACGGCAGAAGCGCGACAAGAAAAAGCTCGCCGTCGTGACGGCCTACGACGCGCTGTTCACCCGCATTGTCGAGCAGGCCGGTATTGACGTGATCCTGGTCGGAGATTCATTGGGTGTAGTCGTGCAGGGGCAGGCCAATACGCTCTCAGTGACGATGGAGGAGATACTCTACCATACGAAGCTCGTCGCCGGGGCGGCCCAGCGGGCGCTGGTCATCGGCGATATGCCCTTCATGTCCTATCAAGCCAGTCAGGAAGACGCGCTGCGCAATGCGGGACGGTTCCTGCAGGTTGGGGCTCAGGCCGTCAAGCTGGAGGGTGGCGCCGCGGTCGTCGATCGCGTGGCCGCGATCGCCAGTATCGGCATCCCGGTCATGGGCCATCTCGGCATGACGCCCCAATCGGTTCATCAGTATGGCGGGTACAAAGTGCAGGGAAAAGAGTCGGACCAGGCGCGTCTCTTATTGCGCGATGCCCAGGCGCTTGAAGCAGCCGGCGCCTTTGCGATCGTACTTGAAGCGATTCCCGCCGAGTTGGCCAGGACATTGACCGAGCAATTGACCATTCCGACGATTGGGATCGGGGCCGGCCCGCACTGCGACGGTCAAGTCCTGGTGCTCTACGATCTCCTTGGACTGTTCGACGACTTCGTGCCGAAGTTCGTCAAACCCTATGCCCATCTCAAGACCGATGCACTTCAAGCACTTCGCCGTTACAAGGAAGAGGTGGAGGGAGGGAAGTTCCCAAGCGAGAAGGAAAGTTACCACTAGCCATTGAGCCTCTCCGATTCCGGCGTGATCGTCCTTATTGTCTCACCGTTCAATACCGCATCAACCGCAAGACAATTCTCTGCCGCTTGGGTACAGTACAGCGACACGGAGAGGCGCTGCATGGAATGGATTGAATGGCTCCTCAGTCTGGAGTTTCGACAGTTCCTGCTCGAGACTAACTTGTTTTTCCCGCTGCTGTTTGTCGTGAGGCTTTTCGGTGTGACCTTGCTCGAGAGCGTTGTTCCAGCACGAAACGTTCCCACTCGTTCGATACTCTTCCTGGACATCATTGGGTCCGCAGTGCTTGTGTACCTCATGACTCCAGCCGCAAGCTATTTGAGAAGTTTTATTGCGGTCAGACCCACGATCCCGGAGCTGATCCTCACCCTACCGACGATGGTGGTCGTTCTCTTGTATTACGTTGTCGGTGACTTCGGTGCCTATTGGATGCATCGGTTCTGGCATCTTGGCCCGATTTGGCCTATCCACAAATGGCACCATTCTCCGACCTCCATGTATTGGCTAGCCGGCTACCGAGCATCGCTCCTTCAGCTTGTGCTCCAAGGTCTACCCTGGATCTTTGCCTATTCAGTGCTAGGCATGGCCCCTTGGTGGATCTTCCTGGCCGTGACAACCTCTCACATTCTGTTGAATGATTGGATGCATATGAACGTGTCCTGGCGATCGAATTGGTTGGAGTGGGTATTTGTCACGCCGAGGTTCCATCATGTGCATCATAGTGACAACCTTACCCTGTCCAACGCCAACTTTGGTGTCACCTTCAGCATCTGGGATCGCCTGTTCGGGACCTATGTCAATCCTGAGTCGGTGAAGGAACCACTATCATTTGGGATCGGTGAGAAAGTACCGCTTGTCCGTCTGGCGATAGGTGTCTGATCGCCGCGTGCCTAGAGAGGGCTTCCCAAATAGCTCACGTGAAATACCTGGCGATCTTCCAGTCGAGCTCTAAACGGTAAGGCGTTATACAAAAGAAGTCGAGCCAGGCACGTATTTCACTGATGCAGAATCGGTTACCACTAGCAGGTTGCTGAAGCGCCCACAACGTCGTTCTCGGTCGAAACAATTCACAATACATCCTCAAGTGTGCTGCCAGACCGGTTGAGAATCCACAAGCGACTTCCGCATTTTCCGCACTGCATGCGTCACGGCGAAAGGCGGATTTGATAGGGCGTCGCACTCACGAAGGGTGCTGAAAGAGTCCCGTACTGTTCAGCTAATGCGATGACATCGATTCCCATATAGTGCTGAGGCAGGTGTTGCAATCGGACGAGCCCGCTCCGCGTAAGATTTCGTGCAGCTTGTTCATGGCCGAGGAATCGTTTGAGGTTCGCAGCGGCGAGGTGGATGAGGGCTTGGAAGAAATTTCCTTGCTCGGTGCCGTGGCCCGCGGCATGCCACAGCGCTTCAAACACTTCGTGGCATTCCCACCAGTAGGCGTAGTTATAGAGGTCGATGCCCTGGAGGTAATCCTCTGACTGCTGCCAATGTTCTCGTGGAAAGGCGAGGAGCTTCGGATCAGGCTGACAGTAGGAATGGCCGAGAGGATTGCGCCGCGGGTGCGGATTTTTTCCCGGAAGGAATCGATAGGATGGAAACGGCTTCGTTGAGTAACGGAGCCAAGTCGGATCAGGAGGCTGAGGCTCAATCACGATTCCGCTCGTTGGATGCCCGTGACCTGGAAGATGTGGCGATCGTGCAGCCGCACCGCCGTCAGTTCTTTCCCCCATACGCAGCCACTGTCGATGGCCAATAGGTTGGACTCGATGTGCAATCCCAACGCCGCCCAATGTCCGCAGATCACCGTGGTCTCGGTCTGTTTCCGATTTGGAATTCTGAACCAAGGGAAATAGCCTGTGGGTGTCTGTTCAGGTGGACCGGAGAACCCAGACATCTCACCGGTGGGAGTGCAGGTGCGGAGTCTCGTGAAGACTCGCGCGATACTCACCAGCCTCTCCAGGCCTGTCAGCGATGGATCCCATTGTGGCGCCGGTCCATGAAACAGGCTCTGGAGGAACAGACGATAGTTCGGGCCTGCCAGCACGGACTCAACCTCACGCGCCAAGCCGACGGCCTCATCGATGGTCCATTGCGGGAGGAGCCCCGCATGCACCATCAGGAACGATTCCTCTCGATGATGGAGCGGTTGGCGGCGGAGCCAGGCGATTAGTTCATCACGGTCTTTCGCCTGCAAGATGTCGTGAATCGTATCCTTGTGTCGTAACGTGGCAATGCCTTCGGCGACTGCGAGCAAGAAGAGATCGTGATTGCCCAGCACGATCTGGGCGGTCTCGCCGAGCCCATGCACGAATCGGAGGAGGGCGAGCGATTCAGGGCCTCGATTGACGAGGTCTCCGGCCAGCCACAATCGATCCGTCCGAGGGTCGAACGCAATCCGGTCGAGGAGCCGTCTGAATGGGTCGAGGCAACCTTGAATGTCGCCGATTGCGTAAATAGCCATGAATGGAGGGCTCCCGTGACCGGCTGAGCCTACCCTGCATGCCGTGGGAAAACAAGATGAAGAGGGTCGTGCGTTGACGCAGCAGTATAGTCAGTGTGATGGGTCTGCCATGTCAGATGTGGGCGAGAGAACGATCTATTCCGTCGTGTATTCCAGGGGGACGGTAAATTGAAAGGTGCTGCCACGGCCTGGTTCGCTGTCCATGCTGATGGCTCCACCCATGAGGACGACGAGCTGCTGACAGATCGCCAGCCCCAATCCCGCGCCGCCGTATTTTTTTGTGGTCGATCCGTCGGCTTGGGTGAAGGGTTCAAAAATACTCGTCCATGCCTCCGGCGTGATGCCGATTCCCGTATCGGCGACGGAGAACCGTATTCTGACGATGTGACTACTCTTTCCAATGATCGGCCCTGATGCAGAAGGCCTGGCGGCATCGATCGGGTCCTGCCCATCCGGTTGCTCATCCACGTCCGCACGGACCGTGATCTCACCGCGCTCGGTAAACTTGACGGCATTATCTAGCAAATTGCGCAGAACTTGGCGTAATCGACCGGAATCTCCGCGCAGTCCGGTCGGTATCTGCGCCTGGATGAGACAGGCCAGTTTCACCCCGTTGCACGCCGCTCGCTTCCTGAACAGACCGACGACGTCTTCGAGCAAATGGCTCATGTCGAAATCGATTTCCTCCAATTGCAGCTTGCCGGAGTCGAGCTTCGAGAAATCGAGAAGGTCATCAATGAGCAAGAGTAATGATTCACCCGAGGTGCGAATGGTGCCCGCACAGTCACGTTGTTCAGGCGTCAGTTGGGTGTCCAGAAGCCAGTCTGCCATGCCGAGGACCCCGTTCATGGGTGTCCTGATCTCGTGGCTGACCGTGGCAAGAAATTCCGATTTGAGCCGTGTGCCTTCGAGAGCCGCATCGCGAGCCCGGGCCAGGCTCGCTTGGCTGGTCCGCAACTCCTGCAGGACGCGGCTCGATCGTACGATGTATCGGGCGCGATGTGCTAACAGGAGTCCGTTCAGCGGTTTGGTGATGAAGTCGGTCGCCCCGGCATCGTAGGCCTGTGTGATGGAATGGTAATCGTCTAGACCGGTCATGATGAGCACGGGAGTGTGCTCTCCTCCTGGAAGCTTTCGGATCGCCGTACAGGCCGCGTATCCGTTCATTTCCGGCATCATGACATCGAGCAATACAATATCGGGATGGAGCCGCCCAACGGCCGCCACGGCGTCCAGCCCATTCTCGGCCTCTTCGACGCTCCACCCTATGCTTTCCAGCGCGGCGCGTGCCAGCAGCCGCGTCACTGCATCATCGTCCACGATCAAGGCGAGGGGGGCGCTCTGTTGATCAGGCGTCACGGGGTGTTTCCTTGTTGAGTGCGGCTTGAAAGACGGAGCAGACGGCCGTGAAATCCCGTTCCAATTGACGAAGGTGCTCTGGTGCCTCCTCGGTTCGATGATCGCGGCCCAAAGCTTCCAGTTCCTTGCAATGGGCCGCCATGGACAAGGCGCCTAGCGTGGCGCTGCTGGATTTGAGGCGGTGCGCCAGGGCATGGAGCCTGGCCGAATCGTTGCAGTCGATGGCCTGGCGTAAGTGCTCGACGAGAGTCCGTGAATCTTCCATGTAGGTGGACAGCAGCTTTCCGAGCGGGTCAGGATGTCCCGGTCGTTTCAGCCTGCGGATGGGTTCCCAGGCTGAGCGATCGACCAGGCCTGCTGACTCGACTTGCTCCGGCTGAACGAACGGCGTTGAAGGATTGGGCGAGGCCGTGGTTGAAGCCACGAGGGGCATTCCTGATGGCTCCGACCCGTTGGGCTGGTTGATCCACCGATCCAAGAGGTCCTTCAGTTGATGTTGGGTGAAGGGTTTACTGAGATAGTCGTCCATGCCGATCGTCAGGCAGCGTTCCCGGTCTCCTTCCATGGCGTTGGCCGTGAGGGCAATGATGGGGATGTGGGTTGCCTGCGTCTGCCGTTCCCGCTCACGAATGCCGGCTGTGGCCGTGAAGCCATCCATGACGGGCATCTGGCAGTCCATGAGAATGAGGTCGTAGGAGACAGTCTCGGAGCGTTCAAGGGCCTGACGGCCGTCTTTGGCGCTGTCGACCCGGTAGCCGAGGAGGTCCAGCATCCCGGTCGCGACCTCGCGGTTGACGGGATTGTCTTCGACCAGGAGTATGCGGCGGCCGGTTTCCCGTGGCGTGCGGGCGGTGGGCACGGCCGTGAACGGGGCAGCGGTCGCACCCTGGAGATGCCGGCGCAAGCAATCCCGCAACGTCGATTGGCGCACCGGTTTCTGCAGCCATGCGAGAAAGCCCAGCGGCTCAGTCTGCCAGCCGGGGGCCTGGTGCTCGCCGGAGTTGAGGGCCAGGAGGCCGACGGTGCGGAGCGCGGGATCGGCCTTAATCGCGCGGGCGAGCATCAGGCCATCCATGCCGGGCATGCAGATGTCGAGCAGGGCCAGGTCGAACGGCGTCCGATGGTTCGCGTACTGACGTAAGACGTCCAGGGCGGCGGCGCCACTGTCTGCAGGGACCACCTCGGCCCCCCAGGCGGTGAGCGGTGCGTTCAGCACAAAGAGATTCGTCGGATGGTCATCCACGATGAGCACCCGGAGGCCGGTTAGGAATTGAGGATGCTCCACCTGGGCCTGGTCCTGTGGTGCGGCACAGCCCAGGCGCGCCGTGAACCAAAACGTCGAGCCCTGGCCCGGCGCACTGGTGAGGCCCACCTCGCCGCCCATGAGCTGCACGAGTTGTTTCACGATGGCCAACCCGAGTCCCGTGCCGCCGAACTGTCTGGTGGTAGACCCGTCGGCTTGGGAAAATGCGGTGAAAAGACCCGCCTGCGCCGAGGGGGGGATGCCGATGCCGGTATCGGTGACGGCGCATTTCAACGTCAGCGTCTGGGCGTCCTGCGCCAGGAGGTGGAACCAGACCGTCACGGTGCCGTGTGGGGTGAACTTCATGGCGTTGCCCACCAGGTTCAGGAGCACCTGCCGGAGGCGTCCCGGATCGCCGATGGCACGGGCCGGGATCTCTTCGGGGAGAAAGCAGGTCAAGGTCACCCCTTTCCGCCCGGCCGATTCAGCAAACAGATCGATGGCCTCTTCCACTGTTTCTCGGAGCCCGAACTCGAGGCGCTCCAGCTCCAGCTTGCCGGCTTCGATTTTCGAGAAATCCAAAATCTCGTTGATGACGCCCAGGAGGGCGGTGCCGGAGCGATGGACGCTCTCGGCCAGGTGCCGCTGTTTGTCGGTCAGGGGGGTATTGAGCAACAGTTCCGCCATGCCGAGGACCCCGTTCATGGGCGTCCTGATTTCGTGGCTCATGTTGGCGAGGAACTGCGACTTGGCCACGCTGGCCGATTCGGCGCTTTCCTTTGCCTGGCGTAGCTCGGTCTCCACATGTTTTCGTTCCGTAATATCCGTAATAGTGGCAATAATGACGAGTCCGGCAGCGGTCTGCACTGACCTCAATCCCACTTCGGTAGGGAATTCTGAGCCATCCTTGCGTTGTCCCTTCAGGTCAGGTTCCATGCCCATTGCTCTCGACCTGGGCTGATCTATAAATGCGATTCGGTCTTTGACCTGTTGATGTTGGACGGTCTTCGGGATCAGGCGCTCAATCGGTTGGCCTAGGAGCTCGGCCCGCGGATACCCGAAGATCTTTTCCATTTCGGCGTTCACCATGCGCATGATGCCGTTCTGGTCGACCATGACCATTCCACTTGGTGCGGATTCCACCACGATGCGCAGCTGTTCCTCCCACTGTTTTCTCTCGGAAATATCCCTGATAAAGCCGCTGAAGGTCGTCCCCGATGTCAGTTTGAGCGGTGTAATGGTCAGTTCGATGGGAAACTCCGTTCCATCGGCGCGTAACGCGATAAGCTCCAATCGTTTTCCCAGCGCCGGGCCTTCACCTGTTGCCAGGTAATGTTGCAATCCCCGGCTGTGGGCTTCGCGATATTGCGAGGGGACGATGGTGTCCGAGAGCTTCCGCCCGATCACATCGAGTCTGGTCCATCCGAGGATCTGTTCGGCCTGAGGATTCCAGTCGGTTATTCGACCCTGTTCGTCCATGACGATGATGGCATCCAATGCACTATTCACGATTGAACGAGTTTGCTCTTCGCTGTCTTGGAGGCTGCGCATGAGTGGTGCGCTGATCTGGCGATTGATCAGCCAACCCACCAGGAAAATTGTGCCGAGTAGGCTCAGGCCCAGTACTCCGAGGAGGTACGTCCGATTTTTGAGCACGGAGCTGGCTTCCCCTTCGACTTGACGACGCTCCCTGTCAGCGAGTTCGATGAGTTCGAGAATTTCTTGTCGATGCTGTTGAAAACGGCTGGTGAGGGGGCCGTGCACGAGATTGGCCATGATGCGGGTATCCCCGCGTTCAATGGCTGGCAGAAATTCGCGGTTCCATTGTTCGTAGAACTCTGTTGCGCGTCGGCCAGACTCGGTGAGGTTGTCCCGTAACAGTCCTGGGGGCAGGCGGTCGCGCCATTCAGTTTGCTTGACGATAAATGCTTGCTCGAGCTGTTTGAATCGCCCAACGAGTGCTTCTCGTTTTGAGGGCGGGGCGCTCAGTAGTTCCAATGTCACAAGATAGGAGTCTACGATGTAGAGCGGAGGAGGGAGTGCATCCGTCGTCAGGTCCTTGCTTTGAACGATTTGGGCGTAGAGTGGTCCGTGAATCTGCACCGTCGTGACGGTATCGTACACCGCGAGGGTAAACCCTCCGGTGGCGATGATTGCGGTACCGACAAGCAGCCCAAGTCGGTGTTTGAAGGATGGGGGCTCTCGCTTTGAAGAAAGCAACTCCTGCGAGTTCATGCAGTCCTCTGCTGGGGACAGAAATAGAGAGTCGGCTCGTTCTCTTATTTATCGGACGAGAAGCAGAGAGGCTTGACCCTCATCGCTCGACAGAGTTTGAGCTCATAGGAGGAGCTCCCATCGCCAGTCGATAGGAGCAGCCGTATATCCCGGAGTCTGAGCCGCATGTTGCTTGGCTGAACCGATCACGGACGCGTCGAAGCTGGTGTAATCGCTATATTAATTGAGAGGATGGCGGTTGTGGATAAGGCAGGATTCTTAGGGATAGGTTGCTTCAATTTTACTCGATAGTCCACCGCGCGCTGTAAATTCACCGGTGACCTTGGCCCAGACTGGCTTGGAGGCGGTTACGATATCGTGGAGGATACGATTGACCGCGTTCTCGTAGAAAATCCCGAGATTTCTGTAGGCGTGGAGGTACATTTTTAACGACTTCAGTTCCAGGCATTCTTTGCCCGGCATGTAGTGTAGCGTGATGGTCCCGAAGTCAGGAAGGCCGGTCTTCGGGCAGATCGCGGTATATTCAGGAATGGTGATGGTGATTTCGTAGCCCTTGTATTGGCTCGGGAATGTTTCAATGTCCGGCAGTGGCGCGGAAATTCCGCTCTTCGCATGGTTCTCGTTGTAGCCGAGTGCTGTGGTTTTTGATGGTCGTTTTGTTATCTTACGTTTCACGGGTCACGCCTTGTTAGACTTGTTTCATCCATTCTACTTGGCCAATTTTTTCCAGCTGAATGTAGAGGGTTACCCAGGGGCAGGCCATTTCGGGGTAGACCTCACAGAATCCCCCTTTGCGAACGCCTCCACAGGGGCCGTGGCTCATGAATTTTGGACATTCGGCTTTGAGCGAATTGTCAGGAATCGGGGGGCGTTTATGGACCCCACCGGTCTGCTGCGCGCCGTCGTCTTCGCCGGGAATGATTACGCGTGTTGACATACGAGTCTAGTCTAGACAGATTTTACGGAATCGGCAATCTCTCTCTCGGGATCCGGAGGGCTTCCGCTCCGGTGAGATGTGAGAAAACATTATGAAATTGCCACTTGTTAGGGCGAATGGCCTACCGGCTTGTGGTGTGCTAGGCCTTCTTTCTGGCAAGGTGGGCCTTCTGAGAAGTTGCGTTGAATATCAGGAAGTTATAGTATTTTATGGTGCGCATGTGATTCGAGGGGTTGTCGACGTTTCTCATTGACAGTCTTTTTTGGGCTTTGCTACCATGCGTACTCGCTGTAGTCGTGGAAGAGCATGGCAGTCAAGTTTCCCAACCTCGAGTTCCTGTGCATGTTGCCGATAATTGTGTTTTCTCGACCGGCAATGGGTTCCCATTGCAACGATAAAGGGAGGTCTTCCAATGAGTCTTGACTATGTGAAGTTTTCAGGCGGGTTTGAAAAGTTCATGCCCAAGGAATATCGGGACATGGTTGAGCATGGACCGTTCGGCAAGAAAATTTCCGTTTCCCAAATGGGAAGCTTTAAGGAAATTCTCGAAGAGCATCCCATGTGCGCCGGCTGCGCGATGACCCTGTTCATCAGGCTGGCCATCATTGCGTTTCCCAACCCAGAAGACACCATTACAGTTGGAACGGCTGGCTGCGGTCGGTTGGCCATTTCCCAGGCTGCGATCCCCTTTGTGTACGGTAACTACGGCGACCAGAACGGTGTGGCGAGCGGACTCTCTCGTGGCCTCCGGCTTCGGTTCGGCGACAAGCCAAAGGATGTGGTCGTCATTGCAGGAGACGGCGGTACGGCGGATATCGGTTTCCAGCAGGTCCTCCACTCCTGGTTCCGCAAGGAACGCTTCACCACGATCATGTTGGACAACGAAGTGTATGGCAACACCGGTGGTCAGGAGAGCGGTATGACCAACCGTGGCGCCGTGCTGAAGATGGCCCCGTTGGGGAAGAAGTTTGAGAAAATGGATATGTTGCAGATGGCCAAGGTTGCTGGCTGCGCCTATGTGGCGACCGTGGTTCCGAACAATCCACGCCGCGTAGAGAGCGTCATCAAGAAAGCCGTGTTGATTGCCCGCGAAGTGGGCTCGACCTACATCCAGGCCTATACCTCTTGTAACATCGAGTACGCGATTCCGACCGACAAAGTGATGGAAGACGCGAAGACCGTTGAGAACGATCGGTATCAGTTCACGGAGTACGTGAGCGAAGAGGCCAAGCAGTATTTGACCGAGCGATATGGCTACAAAGATTATCTTCCGAAGCCGGCTGCTCCTGCTGCCGCAATTCCAAACAAGGCTTAAGCGATCAGGAGGGAGGCTCGGACATGGCAAAGCGCTTCAACATTCGGATGGCGGGAGTCGGTGGTCAAGGTGTCGTGACAGGGTCGCACATTCTGAGTACCGCCGTGATTCATGCCGGCGGCGAAAGCACGATCGTCCCGTTTTATGGCTCGGAAAAGCGGATGGCGCCGGTCGAGAGTTATGTCCGTGTGTCGGATGAACCGATCTATGAGATCGGGGAAATCACGTTCCCGCATATCATCATTATTTTCCATCCCCAGGTTATTACTCACGGCAAGTCGTACACGATGCCGTTTTACTTCGGATTGAAGGAAGACGGGATTGCGTTGATCAACAACGACGGCCCGATGTCCCTTCATCGCGATCAGCAGCGTGAGTTGGAAGAGCGCCGCGCGAAGCTCTATTACTTCCCTGCCACCAAGTTATCTCTCGAAGTCGCAGGGATGGACCTCTGTACGAATATGGCGTTGATGGGTTGTATCGGCGCGATCACGGGGTTGACCTCGGTTGAAGCCTTGGAGCAGTCGGTAAAGGATCGGTTCCTCGGTAAAGGATTTGTCGTTTCCGGCGGCACCGCGGCCTTGGATAGCGTGGTCGAGCGGAAATTCAAAAAGAAGCAGGAATTGATCGACAAGAACGTGGCAGTGATTCAGGCCGGTTGGAACTATGCAGTCGATCACGGTTGGGCTGCGTCGACGGTTAAGCGGTCGGAAGTCAGTGCGACGGTCAGCGCCTAATCTGGATGTAGTACGAAGGAGTCATCATGTATCTGGTCGCCGACATCAATGTTGAAATTTGTGCCGCGAAGAGCTGCAAGCTCTGCACGCAATATTGTCCTGAAGCGAACACCATTCAGTACAGTGAAGACATGGGCAAGGACAAGGGCTTTAAATACGGCTCTGCCTATGTGGCCGTGGACCGCTGCAAGGGTTGCGCGCAGTGCGTGTGGGTCTGTGACAATATGGCAAAAAACAATGCGATCAAGATGATCATGATCGACCAATTGCCGCTGGCCGCTGTCACCGACAACATTCGCTATGAAGAGAAGTCGACTGTTGTGGCCCTGTCCAATCCGATGGTTGTTATAGGTAATTAGGGAGGTACGGGAGTGGCAACGACGCCTGATACAAGAGAACGCATCATTGTTCCGGGTCCGGCAGGATTCCATCCGCCGTCGGCGGCTCAGTTAGGGGTCGCGCTGCCAGACCCAGGGGAGGGGCTGTATTACGGATTGCTGGAGCCCAATGAAGACAAGGTCATTGAAGAGATGGCCCGTAAAATGCTGACGAGCCCCAATGCTACGATTTTCCCGGGACCGCTGGTTCTTTGGGCGTGGAACGAGCATGCCATCGAAAAGGCGAAGGCCGTACTGGAGATTGCCGCTCAGATTCCCAACGTCATGATCATCCCCATGCCGGACTATCGGCCAAAGTATCCTAAAATCGACCCGGAAGAGGTCATTAATCCGAACCATCCGAACCTCACGATTTGGGGCAACAAGATCGAGGCCTGTGTCTTTATCGGCGTGCATTGCCATTATGCCAACTTGACCTTGAAAATGATCCGTGCGGGAACGAACTGCCTGACGATGGCGATCTGTGCGGAGCAGGGCCACGAAGATGCCATGTTGACGATTCGGGATTCGGATATCATCAAGTTGAAGAAAACGGCTCAGCTCTTCAAGCGGGTGCGTGAGGAAATGGGTATCAAACTGCCTGAGAACGGCGAAAACGTACGGTTTACTGGTACGCAATCGAGAGTTCATGGTGGAAAGACTCACACGAATCCCCTCACATTTGCCCCTGTGGCGGTGGGCGTTGCCGGTGCGGCCGCTTTCGGCCATTCCGCCGAGCAGATGAAGCGTGAAGGCTAAGTAAGGTCGAATAGTACAGGCGATATAGCCGAGAGGTGTGACAATGAGCGAAACAGTTAAAGCAGCAGAAGCGCCAGCCCAGCCGGTCGCCAGGAAAGATCCCCATGCCGAAGCCAAGCGGCAGAGGGTGGTGACGCCGGAATATATGTTCCTCGAGGCCCCGCGAACGAAAGAGTTCATTACGGGCAGCGAAGCGGCGAAAGAAGCCATTCGGCGATCCAATGTGGATTTGGCCATCGCCTACCCCATCACTCCACAGAGCGAAACGATGCAGCTTGTCGGCGTGTTGTATGGCGAGGGGTATGTCAAAGAGTATTACCGTGGTGAAGAAGAAGTCGGTGTGATGGCGGCTATTGCCGGTGGATCACGCGCCGGCGTTCGTTGTTATACGGCGACCGCTGGTCCTGGTACGTTGCGAGGACTGGAAGGCATTGCATCATGGCCCGGGCATCGGTTGCCGGTCGTCGCCATGTTTACTTGTCGCGTCGTCAATGCTCCATTGGCCATTCAGCCTGACAATATCGAAGTCGCGTACTTGTTGAATTGCGGCATGATCGTGTTCCATGCCGAGAATCAACAAGACATGTACGATTTTACGCTGGCGGGTTTCACGATCAGCGAGAAAAACGATGTGACGCTTCCCGTCGGTGTCTGCTGTGACGGATTCTTTGTCACGCATGCCCGCGGGTATGTTCGAATGCAAGACCGCAGCATGAAGCTGCCTCCTCGCGAGGCCTGGCGCGGTGCGGTGCCAGTGCTCGATGCGGAGAATCCTCCCGCCCGTTTGTCACGCGATGCCCCGGTGCAGAAGTCAAACTTTATGGCCTATAACATCCATGCGGTTTGGCAGCAGGAAGTCTGGGCGGCAGTCGAACGGTCCCGCAAATACATCAATCAGTACATGGGCGGTTTGCTCACGGCAGAAAATGTCGAAGGTGCCGAGGCGGTAATCATTGCTTCAGGCAGTGCCGCAGCTCAGTCGCGTGAAGCGGTTCGTATTTGCGCAGAAAAGGGTATTAAGATCGGCTTGATCAAGATCCGGTCGCTCCGTCCGTTCCCGACGAAAGAGTTGCGGGAACTCTGTGGAAAAGCGAAGCTCATTGTTGTCCCGGAGTTCAACTATCCAGGATGGCTGGCGAAAGAAGTGGCCACTGCAATTTACGGCTTCTCCAACGCCAAGATCATCGGCGGGCCAAGAGTCTATGGCGGTCAGTCGATGCCGGTGGAGTTGATCGTGGACGAAGTCGAGTCCGGTCTGACTGGAAAGAAGTCGACCAACGTCGCTCAGTCTTCGATCATGGGTGGAACCGTCAATCAGGATGACGTCGCACATTTTATGCGCAGCATCTAAGGACTCGAAAGAAAAAGAAAGAGCCCGTCAGGTTTTCATGCCTGACGGGCTCTTTTGTTTGTGCGAAATGTTCAGCCAGCAGCAATGAAGAGCCGAAAGTTAATTGCTGAGGGTTGAAGGCTACCCCTGTAGTTCATCTTGCACCAGATCTTCAGTCTCCGGCATGCCATAGGCGACATACTTGGCATAGGAGAGATAGATCATGGCGCTATCTCTCATGGCCTTTGAGCCTTGCGATAAGCGGAAGACCTGGTCTGGGTTATGAGATGGAGTTGCTCCCATCGTTTCCACGTGACCTTGGAGGAGCAGGGTGAATCGCTCCATCGAATTCTCTACATCTTTGTAGGCTAATAAAATTGCATCTGTCATGGTTGTCCTCCTAATCAACATCAGCTTACACTATGCCCATGCAACCCTTCAACGACAAGAAATCATGCAGCCTGTCACCTGAAATTCTCAGAGCTCTGGCACGAGTGTCGTCCGAGCAAAGTCTCCAAGGTAACGCCTTAGCGCAAGCGGTCGTCAACCTTTCGCGTCTCTTTACCACCGAACGCGCAGCATTGCCGCCGAGGTACTTGGATGATGCTGGCCATGCAGCTGCCTATGCGTCGTATTTTCTTCCCGTGAACCTTTCAAAAGTTCAAGTCTTGTTAGATGAGCTGCCAAACGGCAGCGAACGGGAAGCTCAGGATCGTCCGATGGCGGTGCTTGATCTCGGCTGTGGTCCAGGAACTGGTTCCGTCGCTCTCTTGGACTGGTTGTGGCACCGCAGCCCTGAGCATGCGAAGTCTGTGTCGGTCCTGGCGACAGATGGTTCTCTCGCGCCACTGCAGGATACGAAGAGATTGTGGGACGCCTATTGCCGGGAGGTCGGGATATCCAGCGAAGGTCTGCGATGTGTGGTGGGCAATCTCGAGCATCCCCTCAAAGGCGATCTGGGCAAGCAGATTGTGCGTGGCGGTTCGTATGACCTGATTATCATGGCGAATTGTCTGAACGAAATGTTCCCGGTATCGGTCGATCCCCATGCCGAACGTGCCACGGTTGTTGCGCAGCTTCTGCCATTTCTCGCACCGCATGGCACAATCATGATCGTTGAACCGGCGTTACGGCAAACGGCTCGTGCGCTGCATCTCGTACGTAATCATCTGCTCAAACAGGGCGTCTGTACGGTATATAGCCCCTGCCTGCATGAGGGGGCCTGTCCTGCATTAGACCGTCCAGACGATTGGTGCCATGAGGAGCGACCCTGGCAGACGCCTCCTGCGATTGCCGAGATCGATCGGGAGGTGGGGTTTATTAAAGACGCATTGAAGTTTTCTTATCTATTGCTGCGCACTGACGGTCGCACCATTGTGCCGCGTAGTCCGCAGACTTTCCGGGTCGTGAGCGAACTGCGAAAATTGAAAGGCGATACGCGGGCATGGCTTTGCAATGAACTGGGCCGGTCGGAGGTTGGGCGACTCGACCGCGCCTCGTCCGAGACCAATGCAGAATTGGAAGCTTGTCATCGAGGGGCGATTATTCGGCTCGAAGGGATACAGCGGAAAGAGGGGGGAGCTTTGGGACGGATACCGGTAGATGGAAGGGTGAAGTTAATACGATCGGCCTAAGCTTGGCTAATCGGCTTCAGGCTCTGAGTTCCCGTGCTGGTGACTCACCCTGTCTTCGTCGAACATCTCAGCCATTTCCTCGGCCATCATGGCACTGTCGTCTTGAATGGCAATGAGCGGGATTTCTTTTCTCACCCGAGCCACGGGCTCAGGGGCAGGAGTTTCAGGAACTTTTGCTGGATCTTTTGGTGTGTCAGACATGCCTAGAGTATACACGATGCTGACGGTGAAAAGTCGATCTATTCAAAGGCTTCCAGAGAGGACTGTTCCGGGAAGGCGTTCTGGCAGTTGGTGCAGGTTAGAAAGTAGATGGATTCCCGGACGGACATGGTAATGCGGAAATTGAGGGTTACGCCCCGGTGTTGGCAGGCGGGACAGGACATCTCCTTGAGCCGGTAGGGGATATCCGGTTGCGTGCGCTGGTAGAACTCCATATCTGTATAGATCGGAAAGCTGTAGTAGCACTTCTTGCAGACGCCTCGCCATTCCCCATCCGCCTGCATAAAGCGTTGATCGACTCCGAAGCGTGACTCCTTACAGATCGCGCATTGAACGGTCTCGAGTCTGGATTCAACTTCTTTGACGGTGAGGTTGGGCATTCAGCAGGCTCCTTGCGCAGAAGTGCGCGATATTGTGTGGCTAGTATAACGTTCACAGAGAAGCGAGCGCAACGGGATCTATCAGGGATTTTTTCTTGACCTGATCACAGCGCTGCCTATACTGAGAAGACGATGCACTTTATTACCGAGACACTCCTGGTTGGAAATATCAACGACGCGAGCGAGCCGCCGGCACAGGTCAGTGCAGTGCTTCTGGTTGCGGCTGAATTCACCACACAACCTCCCACATGGCTCTCGTCTGGCAGGATTCCGTTTTCAGAATATGCTGAAGCCGAGCCCCTTCTATTGGACCGGGCCGTGAGCTGGGTCGAACAGCATGCTTCTGACAATCGGGTGATGGTCTGTTGCCGTGCCGGGATGAGCCGGTCTGTATCGGTAGTCATGGCCTATCTCTGCTGTGTCCAGGGGATGACCTATGCGGAGGTTTTGAAGTTGGTCACGACTCGTCGGCCTGGCGCCATGCCCCTTCCCAATCTTGAGAAAGCCATCATTCAGGTTCGTCTCCTTCGCCAAACTCGCATGATGAACAAGCCAGGCCTCGGGTCACGTCGAAGCTCTGACTCCTAGCTCCGGTACCGAGCACGATCTTTCCCGCAGCCGTTCTTCTTCCACATTGCCTTTCACTTGCGGCTCATGGCCTAATCCCCAAGGTTAGAATGGGCGCGTCACTTGAATAGGATTTCTTTCGATGCCGGAATTGCCAGAAGCAGAGGCCGTTGCCCGTCAGATACGGGATCGTTTACTTGGTGCACAACTCCGCGAGTGCCAGGTGGGCCGTGAAGATATTGTTCGAGAAGGGTTGTCCACGCTCTCGTGGTATCGCGGCGCGTGGCTGGAAGATGTAGAGCGATATGGCAAAAGTGTGGCGCTGGGCTTCAGGAAAGAGGGCGAACTACGATACATCGTCGCAGAGCTTGGTATGACCGGCCTCTTGCTTTTTCACGCGACGCAAACGAAGCATCCGCAGCATGTACATGTTCGCATGTCGTTCACGGAGGGGCGTGAGTCGGAGCTACGCTATTGGAATCCCCGACGATTCGGGCGGATGTCCTTACTGGATCAGGCGGGACTCGATGCCTATCGCGTCCGCCGGTTTGGCGTGGACCCTCTCGTGGTATCGCGCGATGAGTTCATTCGTCTGATGGAAGCCAGACGTGGCAGGCTCAAGCCGCTGTTAATGCATCAGCAAGTCATCGCGGGGATCGGGAATATCTATGCAAATGAAATTCTCTTCCGCGCCAGGCTCCATCCGAACCGTGAGGTGAATCGGCTGCGCGAGGCGACGATCGTCACGCTCCATGAGACAATGCAATCGGTGCTGCGCGAAGCGATTTCTTATGGCGGATCGAGCGTCAAAGATTTCTTCGCGCCGGATGGCACGGAAGGCCAATACAAGCGTCGTCACCTCGTCTATGGCAAAGAAGGTCAACCCTGTCCCAACCACTGCGGACAGACAATTGTCCGTCTGCAAAGTGAGCGCAGTTCCTTTGTGTGCCTCGCTTGCCAGACGCTCAAGTCTCCCCTCAGGTCTCGTGCCGCAGCAAGCTGAAGAGCGCCGTTCTCAGCTATCAGCTCAATCCAAAGTGCTGCATATTCCTGGCGATTCAAATTGGATACAGCGCTGTATCCTCCCGCATACAGCGTAACCACAGAGCAGGCCACCGTTGAAAAACTCAACCTAAGAACCCTTATTTTCTACTTATAAAGAGCGGTCTTAGTAAGTAGGATTTGGTATGAGAGGTGCATGCCCCGTCTCAGCTGACAGGTGAGAGTATTTGTTGTGAATATGTGGAGAGAGTGACGCGACAGAGTGTTAGTAAGGGTTGCCTTTCGATGAGGCTCTGGGGAGAGGGTGACATGTATTAGTGTGATGTATTGGCTAGATCTTGCCATGAGATTTTTGTAGCCTCGCTCTCCCTAGCGCTAGGAATTATTTAAATAAGGATGTTTCGGGCGTGTATATTTTTCACATTCCTGTCGATGTCACTGTAGATCGCTTCAAGAATAGAAATTGCCCAGGAGTTACTCGGCAGGGTGCCGTGATAGGCATCTGGGCAGGGGCGGAGGCTAGGGCCATAGATCGAGTTTCGTATAACTTCGATCATCTCCAGGCTCAGGTAGTGAGGGCGGAGGAAGCAAGTTGTTGGATTACACCGGTCGCAGAGATGAGGCATGGGTGGACTGCCCTGCCGGTGCTTTGCTCAATCAGAAAATCCGAGAGGGAATGGGTCCCAGCAGTCTTTCATGAAGAGGTTGACGAACATGATCATTGGCCGAATGGAAGAGATACGGTCTTCAGATTCCTATCCTCGTTTGGATTTGACGGTGAAGCTCATGCGCAAGGCTGAAAGTGGGGATGTGCCCCTGCGGATACACTTTGACACATTAGTCGGTGAGAGTGAGGTGTTCCTCCGCACGTTGGAGAGAATTAGACTATGTGCAGGAACGGGAGCGACCGTACTGATCACGGGCGAAACCGGGACCGGAAAAGAACTCTTTGCCAGAGCTATTCACTACCACGGGGTAAGGAAAGGGTATCCCTTTGTGCCGGTGAACTGCGGGGCATTGCCGGATACCTTGATCGAAAATGAGTTATTCGGTCATAGTAAAGGGGCCTACACGGATGCGACTTCGGCTGAAAATGGGTTGGTGGCAGAAGCGCATGGGGGAACGTTATTCCTCGATGAAATCGATGCGCTGAGTTTTCCCGCTCAAGCCAAACTGCTCAGATTCCTTCAACAAGGGGAATATCGTCCAGTCGGTTGCGCCAAGTCTGCCTATGCCGATGTGCGGGTGGTGGCGTCGTCTAATGCCGATCTGCTGGCGTTGGTCCAGCAGAAGCGGTTCCGCGAGGATTTATTTTATCGGCTGCATGTGTTGTCAGTCACCATTCCGCCGTTACGAGAGCGGGTAGGGGACCTACCGCTGCTGGCGAGGCATTTTGCGGTGCAGTATGGGCGGACACAGGGGCGTACCTCTGTATCCGTGTCGGAGTCCGCGATTCGCAAGTTACTCGCGCATACGTGGCCAGGCAACATTCGTGAACTGGAAGGTGTGCTGCAGCGTGCCGTGCTTCATAGCGGGGAAGCCGGTATCGAGGCGCAGCATGTGGAATTGGCCGGTTCCATCGCTACAGAGATGGTTCCCGGCACCTTGAGTCAAGCCAAGACGGCGGCCATGCAGCAGTTCGAACGAACCTACCTCATTAGTTTGCTCACGCTGCATCACGGCAACATCACCCACGCCGCCAAAGCCGCGGGCAAGGAACGCAGAACGTTCCAACGTCTCCTCACCAAGCATCAATTACAACGAAGCCGGTTCGCATAACGCCTACGTTACTGTTCCCTTCATATTCCATCAAATACCCGAGAGTGAAGTCCTCATGGGCTCACTTCAGCGAGGGCTGCTTACTTCAAACGTACTGCGGCAAGACCTCCCGCATCACTGCGGCGGATAAGCCGCAGTGACTCATCGGCTATCCTGTTGTGAGCCAGTGATGAGTATGGGCCAAGTGTCATGCGGTGAACCCACCGCGCTCGCCGTTACGTAGTTTATCTTAAACCTCAAATTATCAGCACCTTGGCAAATACTTAGAAAGGCACGAGGCTTGCTGTCTTCGGACGTACATTCAGAAGAGGTAGGGTACCGCGTGGCGGAACAGGGCACATCCGGTGATGTGGAGCAAGCCGTGAGAACCATCCTGCGGCATCTTGTGGAACATCCGGATGCGAAAGACACCTTGGAGGGTATTGTGCGCTGCTGGGGTGATCCTCTCATTCGCACCGCGCATACCGAGGTTGTACGCCAGGGCTTGCATGAGTTGACGCATCGCGGGTGGGTCTCCGTCAGAACGGGCGGGACCGGCATGCGCCTCTATGGATTGAACAAAGATCGTTTGGAGGACGTGAAGCGGTATCTGCATGGCTAATGTACTGGCTATCCATTCAGTCGGAACTTCCCTCGCGACCTATTTGCGTAATACGTATCCCGATGAGCTTCGAGCCGTGCATCCTTGTGATTTCAAGTTGTTTGCAAGCTCGGAGATGGGACGTACGGAGGAGCGGGGGACCACGCTCTCGCTCTATCTCTATCGTATTACGATGAACGAACATGTGCGCAACGTCCGACGTACGAACGATTTGGTCGAGAACGACACGCCGCTTTCAGTCGATTTGCATATGCTGCTGACGGTGTGGGCCGACAATGCGCTGGCCGAGCAGACGATCTTGGCCTGGGCCATGCGCCAGCTTCATCAACGTCCGGTCCTCGACCGCTCGACACTCTCTCCCGAAGGCGGTTGGGAATCGAGCGATATCGTCCATGTCATTCCTGCAGAGCTGAGTCACGAAGATTTGATGCGAATTTGGGATGCGCTTGAGCCCTCCTATCGGCTCAGTCTGTCGTACATAGCGAGAGTGGTCCGGATCGATCCGGATCCTATTCCGGTCGGCTTGCCCGTGGTTGCACGGAACATGGTGTTGACCGGACCGGAGGCGTCTTGATGATGGTCGAGAGTCTCACCAGGCGGGCCCTTGCCGCACTTCGCGTCGTAGACGGCGTAACGGGGCAGCAAATTCTCTCACCGCTTTCTGTCGGCGGTGCGGGGACCAGTTGGGTTCGCAATCGGCGGGGGCTCTATATTTTGATGGGAGTGCCAGGCTTGGAAGCGCACGAGGAGATCTTGTTGAGCCCTCCTGCTGTTCCAGCCGTCGGGAGCATGAACGTCGTCGTGGCGATACAGGACCTTGGGTCAACCTTTCTGCCCCGCCGACAGACCATACGTTTGCCGAGAGACCCCAATCCCTCCAATGCCGGTGAAGGGAACTCTCTCTTTCAACCGATTGAAAGTCGGCTATACCCGACTCCATCGTCCCCTACCTCCTCTGCGTGGGCCGTCATCCGGGCGACAGTCGTGAGACAGGGGAGTGATCAGGGGTTGGGTGGCGCCTTGATTCGTGTGTTACGTGCAAGCGATGGGCAGGTCCTCGCGCGCGGGCTATCCGATGCGCGGGGGGAAGCGATGGTCGCCGTGCCGGGAATTCCCGTCACGACTTGGGAGTCTGCTCCCGGGCCGGTGATGGGCACGGAAGTCGATGTCCAGATCGAGACGGTCTTCGACCCTGCAGGCGGGCCGGTGCCGGACCCCGACTTTCTTGAAGCGAGTCGAACGACGCTTCCGAACGGACAGACGATGATGAAGTTGGCATCAGGACGAACGGTTGTGCGGAAACTGACTGTCGCGATCCCCTAACAGGGCGCGTAGTCGTGAACGGGAAAGGAGGAGCATCGTGCCAGAATATCTCGCCCCAGGAGTCTATGTCGAAGAGACGAGTTTTCGAGCCAAGTCCATTGAAGGGGTCGGCACCAGCACGACGGGATTTGTCGGGCCGGCCCGTAAGGGACCCGTGGGCGGCACTCCGGAATTGCTCACCAGCTTTGGCGATTTCGAGCGTGTCTACGGCGGATTGGACAACCTGGAATACGGCATCAACTTTCTCGCCCATTCGGTCAGAGCCTATTTCGACAACGGCGGCTCGCGACTTTATGTCGCGAGGGTCTATATCGCTCCTGGTGGCGGGGACGGCTTGGCCAGTTCTTCCGACATTGTGGCCAATGCCGATGCGACTCGCCGTGCACGGTGTGTGACCCGGTTTCCCGGGCAGGCGGGAAATGGGAGGGTCGCGATCCGGCTGCAAACCGCACCAGCCACCAAACGTACGATGAATGCCGCGCCGGCAGGCGCGATGGTTCGATCCGGCTCAGGCGGTGGGGTCGTGTTTCATATCAAACAGAACGGTGCATGGGTGGATGGGGCTGCTGGAACGTTGGATTTGAGTGGGCTTGCCGACACGGCCGCTCCTAACGGAACGGCGGATTTTCTTAGTATGTCGGTTGTGGCGACGGATGGAGACGGCCATACCACCGGTTTTGATGAACTTGGGTTCGACCGTACACACCCGCGGTGGATCGGGAACGTCCTGTCGGCGACGCCCTCCCGCCGGAGCGATGCGTTGGAGCAATGGATTGCTATCGAGATCGGCGCTGCGGTTAGTGGTTTCGACTTGCGTGCCGGGCTCTTTGCCGGCGCCGATGTGTGGTCACAGGCATTGACCAACGGCGGCGACGGCACCGCTCCCAGTCAAGCTGCCTACGAAGCGGGGCTCAAAGAATTCGAGAAGATCGAGGATCTTTCGATCGTGGCCGCACCAGGGTCGTCGGCCTATGCCGATGCGCAGGGGATTGTGGGAACGTTAATCAGTCATGCGGAGCGTTCACGTGCCTATCGCATTGCCGTCTTGGACACGCCGAACGGCAAGGCGGTGTCGGAGGCTCGGGAGATCAGGGGCCGCGTCGATTCGAAGTATGCCGCGCTCTATTATCCCTGGGTGGTGATCAATAATCCGTTGGCCCGTGTGGGCGATGCCAGCGTGCCGCATGAACTGGCGTTACCGCCGTCCGGGTTTGTCTGTGGCGTGTATGCACGCAACGATGTCGAACGGGGTGTGCACAAGGCTCCGGCGAACGAGGTCGTGCGCGGCGCCCTTCGCTTCGAACGCGATGTGAATTTTGCAGAACAGGAAGTGCTCAATCCGTTGGGTGTCAATTGCCTGCGGTATCTCAGCGGGCGCGGCTATCGGGTATGGGGAGCTCGGACGGTGAGCTCCGATCCGGAATGGAAGTACGTCAACGTGCGACGCTATATGAATTATGCCGAGTCCTCCATCGACCGTGGTACGCAGTGGGCGGTATTCGAGCCGAACGGCGAGCGGCTGTGGGCTAATGTGCGCGAAACGGTCACGGCATTTCTCTACAACGAGTGGGTGAACGGCGCCTTATTGGGCGCGTCTGCAAAAGAAGCTTTTTTTGTGCGTTGCGATCGCAGCACGATGACGCAGAACGATATAGATAATGGCCGTTTGATTTGTTTGATCGGCGTCGCCGTGTTGAAGCCGGCGGAGTTCGTCATCTTCCGCATTGGACAAAAGACCGCCGACGAGCGGAACTAACCGGGACGAGGAGGACCAATCATGGCAGCACGTACGACCCCCTATGGGGCATTTAATTTTATCGTGAACATCGACGGACAAGAAGCGTTCGGCGGATTTTCAGACGTGTCCGGGTTGAGCACCGATATTACGGTGGCCGAATACAGAAACGGCAACGAGCGCGAGAACCATGTCCGGAAGGTTCCGGGGATGCACAAGGTGTCCGATGTGACCTTGAAACGGGGGATCGTCAACTCTACCGATCTGTGGTCTTGGGTCAACGATGTCCGGCAGAACGGACCCTCTGCGAAACGAACGGTCGTGGTGACTATGTTGGATGAAGCACGGAAGCCGGTGATGGCTTGGTCGCTTTCGCGTGTGTTCCCGATGAAGTATTCCGGACCGACGATGGCGGCAAAGGGCGGTGGGGATGTGGCCATGGAAGAGTTGGTGTTGTCGGTTGAGGGTTTGGAGTTCGAGCAAGTCGCCTAACTGACTGCTGAACCGCCTCGTTGCGAGGCTTCCCTGGTGGCCGAGTGGGATGGGGCAAGATGAACGGCATTCAGTTTGAAGAACAGACTCCCGTGGTTGCCGTTGATCCGAATCGGGCGGACATTGCCTGTTTTATCGGCTTTGTCGCCCGGCGAGACGGATCTGCGCTGCCGCGTTTTATTCGTGACTGGATGAGCGAATACGGGTGGACGTCCGCGCAGCTTGGGCGACCGGGGTTCGATGCTGAGGCCTTGGAGGACGTACCGGTTCCTATCGACTCCTGGGAACTCTTCGACCGATTGTTTCGGTGGGACCGTCGTACAGGCGAGTCGAGCGGGGTCACGTATCTCGGTGCGTCCGTTCGTTCGTTTTTTGCCCAAGGAGGCCGCAAATGCTACGTGGTCCGGGTGGGTAATCCTTGGGAGGGAGGCCTGACAAGGTCTGCCCGTCTCTTGCGTCTGAACGACGTGATTCCGGGGTGGACAGCTGGTCAGGTGAGCTGCACTCCGTTGGCACGCACGAGTTGGAAAGGGGTGGGGCATCTCTTCGGATTGCCTGAAGTATCGTACCTCTGTCTGCCGGACTTGGCCGAGGTCTTTGCCGTCGATTCGGACCAGGTTACGGCTCCCGAATTGCCCAGGCTGCCGGAGCAGTTTGTCGAATGTGGCACTGAACCGGCCGATCCGGTCGCAGGGGAACTGGTGCGATGGACGAGCGCACCCCGGTGCGATGAGGCTGCGGCGCGTGAATGGGCCACGGCCGTGAATCTATTAGGGGGAATGATTGCCAGATGGAAGCGGGAGGTGCAGCTCGTGTTGGCTTTGCCGTTGCCGAAAGCGGGAACACCACTCGAACGGGATTGCCATGAATGGTTAAGCGATCAGGTCGACGGCATCCTTGATGCCGGGTTAGTGGAATCCAATCGACCTGGAGTGGCCAGCGCGTTCGTTCAATTGGCCTTCCCGTGGGTCCAGACCCTGGGATCCAATGCCCTTCCTGAGCGATTGGAAAGTCCGGATGGAGTCTTAGCCGGAGTGCTCGCTCGAAACGCCCTCATGCGGGGCAGTTTTCACAGTGCAGCGGGGTTGGCGCTCGTCGAAGTGTCGAGGGTATGGCCTGGATGGGGGCCGGAGCAATTCGATCGCCCCGCCCGCCATGCGGGGGAACGTGGGACGCGTCAGCGATCGATGGCGGAGCGCGTATCGATTCTCGGACAGACCCCACGGGGATTTTTCTTGTTGTCCGACGTGACGACCAGTCTCGACGAAGGGTATCGGCCTGCCTGCGTGAATCGGTTGGTCACGGCCATCGTCCGAGCGGCTCGCCTTGCCGGAGAAGATCTGGTGTTCGAGTCGTCCGGAGAAGCCCTGTGGGGCAGGATCCGTGAACAGTTGCAACGGTTGCTGGCCGGACTATATCACGACGGAGCGTTGCGCGGTGCCACTCCAGACGAGGCATACCACGTGCGCTGCGATCGCAGCACGATGAGCCAGAACGATCTGGATGCTGGGCGAGTGATCGTGACGGTGCAGTTTCAAGCGGCTGTGCCGATTGAACGGATTACGGTCGTGCTGGGGATGCACGAGGGCGGTCAAGTGTCTGTTCTCTCTTCCGACCGCGGGACCGCATGACGGGGTGTTGGCGATGAAGGGCAATGGGTAAGTAGCATGGCGACGATTTCCATTCAGGACCCGCTCAGTCCATTTCGTTTCCATATTTCATTTTCGGAGGAGCCACTCGGTGGCGGCAACACCGCTGTCCTGTCGTCGCTCGATGGAGGGTTCGCCGAATGTACGGGATTGGAAGCGACGATGGAGCCGGTCGTCATCAAGGAAGGAGGAAGAAATTATGGCGCGGCGCAGCGCGTCGGGCCGGTAAGTTTTGCCACGGTGGTACTCCGGCGCGGCATGCTCCGCAGTCAACATCTCTGGCAGTGGTTTGCCATGGTCACGCAGGGAGGCGCCTATGCCCATCGACTCTCGCTGGCCATCGTTATGCTGGATCATGCCGGGGAGCCGGCGGTGACGTGGGTACTTCGTCATGCGATGCCCGTGAAGTTCAAGACCGCCGACTTGAACGCAAAGGCGTCGGAAGTGGGGATCGAAGAACTACATGTCGTCCACGAAGGGCTGGAGTTCGTATCGTAACTGGAAGGTCGTGCCACGATGAGTGACGCACAACGAGTTCAGAAAGCCGTCTTTACGCCTCAAAGCGGGCCTCAGCAGGGGCAGGCGATCACGGTACATTTCAATCCCACCTCGCTGCAACTCTCGATTGCCAATACCTTGGGCACCAGCGGCGAGTCGGGGGATACCAAACAGTATGTGACCGGAAGTTCGTCCACTCTGACGATGGAGCTGACGTTCGATACGACGGATGCAGGGACGGATGTGCGGGTAGCGACACAACGGATTGCCTCGCTCATGGAACCGGACGAACAGCGAATACCCGCCATCGTGCGATTCGAGTGGGGGACTTTCGTGTTTCAAGGGATGGTGCAGTCGTACCAGGAGACGATCGATTATTTTGCGCCGTCCGGTGTTCCGCTACGCGCCAAGGTCAATATGGGCATGGCCCGGCAGGATGTGGTGTTTGCCGAGGATGGAGCGGGCTCTGGAGCGGGAGCAGGCAGTGGGGATGGGGCTGTGTTGTCGCTTTCAGCCAGTGCTGGTGTGACGGGGATCTCGGCTATGGCCGGTGTTGGAGACGTTGGCCGGGGATTGGGCGCTGCGAACGGCTTGGAGACGTTACGGTTTACGAGTGGACCGATTTCGCTCAATGCCTCGATTTCACTCGGTGGGCCTGTGGCCTTTGCATCGGGTGGGATGGGGATTGGCCTGGGCCTCAGCGGAGGCATCGGTACTGGTGGCGGCGCCGGTGTGGGCATTGGCGTGAGTGGCGGTATCGGAATCTCAGGGGGCATAGGGGCCGGTGTTGGAGTGTCTATCGGAGGATCTGCCTCTGCCGGAGTATCGGCAAGCCAGGGCGCCTTTGCGGGGCTGCGCATGACGCCGTCTGGCGGATCGTTGCGCCCTGTGCTGAATCCTCGACCATTGTTTCCACAGAGTGATTCCGTGGGGCTGGCAACCGATCAGGGCGCGCAATTCGGGGTGGGAGGCCGAGCTAAGTTGGACGGATCTGCCAGTTTGAGCGCCGATGTCGGGGTGAATGCCAGCTTAGCGTCCAAGATACGATTTGATGAGAGGTAGCATATGGCGGTCGTGATCGATGAAGTCATTGCGGATGTGCAGTCGGAATCGCCGGCTTCGGAGGGACAACTTTCGGCGGCGACGCCCCGGCAACCTCGTGTGGATGTTGCCATGGAATTGCGACGACTGGCGTCCCGTGCCGCGAGAATACATGCCGACTAGCAACGTACGGCCACGTTCTGCTTGTGAGTCCGATCCGTCAGGGAAGAGATGACGATGAGGGGGCCGTCCTATGGGTGAACGTCCAATCAGCCACACAGCGGTCTATAGCGCGAGACCGACGGTCCAGATCGACCAGCAGTCATATGCCAAAGTGTCCGAGCTGTTGATCGGGATGGATATGACCGAGCAAGAGGGCGGGCTTTCCACATTGCAATTGCGGCTCAGCAACGTGGCGAGCGATCCGGGCGGCGGTGCGTCGTTTGGATTTGAGGATGGGGCCATTGTGACGCTGGGAAAATCGATTTCCGTCCATGCAGGGCCAATGTCGTCGCCGACCGAGATATTTCGAGGCACGATCATGGGGCTGGAAGCGGAGTTTCGGGAAGAGGGCCCTCCAGAGTTGGTGATCTTGGCAGAGGATGCCGCTCAGCAGGCACGTATGGCTCGGCGCACAAAGACGTATGACGATATGTCGCTTGCTGACTTGGGGCAGACAGTGGCCGATCGGCTCGGGCTTCAACCGGTGGTGACGGGTTTGACCGATAGGGTCGGAACCTGGGTGCAGTTTAACGAGAGTGATTTGGCATTTTTGCGCCGGGTAATGGAGCGTTACGACGGGGACGTGCAGGTGGTTGGAGACGAACTGCATTTGTCTCCGCGTCGGGATGTTCAGCGAGGGACCGTTGAGTTGCGTTTGTATGGCCAGCTCCGTAGCGCTCGTGTGCTGGTTGATCTGGCGCATCAAGTGACCAAGGCAACCGTCGCAGGGTGGGACGTCGTGCAAGGCTCTCGACTGACGGCAGAGAGTACCGGAGCGAATCCTGGGCCGGGGACTGGGACCACCGGGACAGAGATGTTGGCGCAGGCGGCGATCGATCGGGCGCAGCACATTGGACATGTGGCGGTGCGAACGCAGGACGAAGCGCAAGCCGTTGTGGACAGTGCGTTCGACCAACGGGCTCGACGGTTTGTCTGTCTGGAAGGCATGGCAGAGGGTAACCCGGAAATTCGTGTGGGTACGCAGGTGACCATCAGCGGGATGGGGCCGCGGTTCAGCAATACCTATTATGTGACGAGGGCCAGCCATCGTTTCGATATGGAAGTGGGATATCGCACGCAGTTCGAAGCCGAATGTGCCTATTGGGGAGGGCAGGCATGACGGTCGGGAACCGATTCGATGCGCCGGTCGTAGCCTGGACCTCCAGCTATCTGGCAGAAGTGGTCTCGGTCGAAGATCCAGACCGGCTGACGCGGGTGCAGATTCGTCTACTCAACTGCGATGGGCTTGATGATCAGGATGGGCCTCTGTGGGCGCGAGTGGCCGTGCCCTTTGCAGGGGCCAACCGGGGCGCATTCTTTCTGCCCGATGTCGGGGACGAAGTGTTGGTGATATTTCTGAACGGCGACCCGCGATTTCCCATGGTGGTGGGAGGATTATGGAACGGCCACGATGAGGCGCCGGATTCCTTGCCGGGTGACCGTGTCGATCGGTGGACCATTACAGGGAAAGCCGGCACGAAGATCTCCATCGTCGAAGAGCGGAACGGCCATGAAAAGATCGTCTTCCACACTCCCGCAGGAGTCACGGGCACGTTGACAGACGAGGCGGGCGGAAAGATCAAGCTGGAGGCTGCCGGGAATACGATCACGATGGATACGAGTGGTGTCAGTATTCAAGCTGCGGCGACGGTGTCGGTGCAGGCTAGCCAGGTGGAAGTCACTGCGGGCATGGTGACGGTCAATGCTGGGATGTCCAAATTCTCCGGTGTCGTTCAGTGCGATACGCTGATCACCAATACGGTGGTCTCTGCCATGTATACGCCGGGAGCGGGCAACGTATGGTAACGCACGAGATTAGTATTCAAGGCGTCGGCGCGGCATCCGCGGCCGGTCCGGTGATCTTGGAGCGGACGGAACAAGATTTTCTGCCTGCCGTCTTGGCTCGATTGTCGCGTGAGCAGGGATTGGCGGACGTAATGGCATCCGTGGCCAGGACTCGCGATGCCAACGGCGTGTTGAAACTATTTCAACCGATTCACCGCACCTTTCATCTCGCCCTGTTGGATACGTCATGCCTGACCTTTGGACGGCCTCGGCTGGATCCCACAAAGATTGCCGGGGCCGGTTTGGTCGTCCGGCGCATGTCGACGAACGGCGCGGGTGGAGAAGTGCGGGAAGCCTGGATGCAGGAGGATCGGCACTTTCGAGGGTGGGTACCGTTTTCCACTGCAGAAGGCGAGTCGCGTGACCCGGAGCCGACTTTCCGTCGTCCGGAGTTGTTGTCCGGGCATCGTGAGATCAATCGGCTGTTAGCGATTCAATCCGGTCTTGCCGCCACCCTCCGTGAGCAGCAGGCGCCGTTGTTCGTGGCGCCACCGGATATCTGTCGTGCGACTGGGCGAACGCTGCTGTACGGCGTGATTCCGGTGACCAGTTCAGAGATGACGGAGTCGCCGACATTCCCTCCCTTCACCGACCAGGATCTCGTGGGGCACCTTCACCGATACCTGACCGTCGGTGGGGCGCGACCCTTTCCCTTCGCCGGGCTTCCCTTGAGGGCATTGGATCCTGACGATTCGGCGTTGGGAGATTTCATGTTGCTCCTGAAGCAGCTCGCCATCGAGTTCGATGTCTTCGGAGAGACGCCGGCGGCCCAGGCCATTTTCTCGGGGCTCAACAGCATTGTATTGACTAGGACGAAGGGAACGATCCAGGCGGGGGATTTTCTGAAAGCTGCATCGACAGTCTTGCTGGAGCGGGATCTTTCCGGCCCGGCGCCGTCACAGACCATGCCAAGCGAGTGGCCGAAGATGACCGAGTCGCAGGCTTCGATGTTAGCGAAGTTGGTGCTCGGGACGATGCAAACGCGTCTCGCTCAGGTTGCGGGAGGACAAGGGCGCTTTGGTGAGGAGGGACGCCGGTATCGCGTGCGCGCGTTTGTTCGCGTGCAACACGGCGATGGCTGTCCTCCCGAGACGGTGTGGAGCGACTATAGCGAACCCTTCACGATTGCACCCTGGTACGACAACAATGGGGCGCCTCCCGTGCAAATTGCTTTGCCGGACGTCACCAAGGATTTTCTCAAGAAGATGAAGCCGAACGTCGCCTTTGCCTTGCCCGAAGGACTCTTCAATTTGTTGCAGGGCGATGCCAAAAAACTTGCTGATGGGAAAGGCGGAAGCACGAATCCAAAATTGGGCATCCAGTGGCTCTGTAGCTTCAGTATCCCCTTGATCACCATCTGCGCGTTTATCGTGCTGAACATCTTCTTGCAGTTGTTCAACATTGTGTTTCAGTGGTTGCTGTACATCAAGATCTGCATACCGATTCCGGGGAGGAAATAATGGCACAGGCGACGCTACCACGACCGTCTTTGGGCTGGCCGCTTTTGCCGCAACCGGATGCAGACGGGCGCCTGTCGTTTCCATCGTTGGGCGACAGCGTCAGACAGGCCATCCGGGTGATTGTGCAAACGAGGCCTGGCGAACAATTGATGCGCCCCGATTTTGGCGCGGGATTGAGCGAGTTTTTGCATGAGCCCAATACGCTGACGACGCGTCGACGGATACGCGATACCGTGTCGACGTCCTTGGGACGCTGGGAGGACCGTATTGTGCTGGATCGTGTGGACGTGGGCGAGGTGCAGAATGAACCGACACATGTGCGGGTGGTCATCGGCTATCGATTGAAACGGACGGGTGTCTCGCAGCAACTGGGACTCACCGTCGAGGTTGGAGGTTAACCCATGCCGATTCGCCCTCCTGCGCTCGACGATCGTAGTTATCACGATCTGGTGGAAGAACTGCTGGCGCGTATTCCCGCGCATACGCCGGAATGGACGCATCCGCGGCCTGGCGATCCTGGGCGAACCCTCATCGAGCTGTTCGCCTGGTTGACCGATACGCTGCTTTATCGGGCTAACTTGATTCCCGAGCGTCAACGCTTGGCGTTTCTGCGATTGCTCGGCGTATCGATGCGGTCGGCCGTTCCGGCTCAGGGGCTGGTCAGCGTGCAGATCGACGACGAGACTATGACGCAGGCCGTGGCGATTCAAGCGCGGGCGACGATAGAGAAGCCTGTGACGTTCGAGACGAGAACAGAACTCACGGTCCTGCCGGTGTCGGCGGAGGCGTTCTACAAACGGACGTTGAACGGTGAAGAACGGGATGCGTTCGCGGCGGTGGTTCCCGGCCTTCAATCGGTCTACCGGCTCACGTCCTTGCCGACGCCCTATGTGACGACTCCGATCTTTGTGGATGGCGCTCCCGATCTGAGCGGATTCGACCTCATGACGCAGACGGTGGATCGGTCGCTGTGGTTAGCCGTCCTTGCTCCAAAAGCCTCTGCGCAGGACTTGCAGTTGCCGCTGGTCGAACAGGTGAGAACCACGTTAGGACGCAATGCGAGCGGTGGCCAGCAACTGCTTTCCATCGGTGTGATGCCGTCGATCGCGGTTCCGGCCTTGTTCGAAGACATCGGTCCTCGCGCGCGAATTCCGCATGTGTGGGAGATCGGGACGGTCGATGAGCGAGGCGAACCAGACTATCTCACCCTCGATGTGGTGGCCGACACCACGGCAGGCCTGACGCGGCACGGGGTGGTTCGTGTGGCGCTGCCGGCAGCCTCGCGGATACGCGTGCCGAGCAACGATGTGCGTACCAATCTCAAGGCCGGGGTCGGCGATGTTCCGCCCCGGTTGGATCAAGCCGATCTGGCTTCGCGTGTGGTCGCATGGATTCGGGTTCGTCCGACGTTAAAGTCGCTGCAACAGCTGTCGTTGAGCTGGGTCGGCATCAACGCCGTGGAGATCGATCAACGTAAAACACTCACCAACCGAGTCATTGCCCACAGCACCGGAGCGGCCGATCAGGAATGGCAGTTGCCGGGGCAATCGGTCGAAGCGGAGTCGCTGGTCATTCATGTTGAGGAAAGCGGGCGAGGGTTTCAGCCGTGGCAGCGGATCGACGATCTGGCCTTGGCAGGGCGAGACGCAGCGGTATATCAGCTCGACCGGGAAGCCGGCACGATCCGATTCGGTGATGGCATGCGAGGCCGCATTCCTGAAACCGGCATGCGGATTCGTGTGGCAGTCATGCGTGCGGGTGGCGGCGTAGCTGGGAATGTTCCGCCGGGCAGTCTTACGACCGTCACGGCGCGCGACCTTCGTGGAGCTATCGTGACGACGAAACTGAAGATTGCCCAGACCTTGCAGACCGAGGGCGGGGCCGATGCGGAAACGTTGGCCGAGGCCGAGCGGCGTATTCCCGCATTGTTCCGGCATCGCGATCGTGCCGTGACGGAAGGTGACTATCAGGAACTCGCGGCGCGGACGCCTGGCGTGCGAATGGGGCGAGTGGAGGTGCTGCCGCGCTTCAAGCCACATCAGCGAAGATTTGATGTGCCCGGTGTGGTGTCGGTGATGGTGATCCCGTTCAAAGACGACACGAGTCTGCCGAATCCGAGGCCCGACCGGCCCTTTCTCGAAGCGGTGCATGGCATGCTCAATCCGCGACGCCCACTCGGCACAGAGCTCTATGTGATCGGGTGCGAATATGTGCCGTTGGGAGTGAGTGTGGCGATTACGGTGAAGGACGGATTCGGCAGCGGTGACGGGAACGAAAGCAGCATCGGCTCAGGCGGGTTATCGCGAGAAAGCGTCGTCGCCGAGGTGCGCGACGCGCTTCGGCGGTACCTCTGGCCGTTGGCTCCCGGTGGCGTCGATGGCGGAGGGTGGCCGTTAGGTCGCCCGGTACGCGATCGTGAGTTGGAAGTGGTGGTGGCTCGTGTGCCGGGGGTGAGTGGTGTGGCGCCGATCAATCTATTTCAGCGACAGGGATCCGAGTGGAGCAAGTTCCCGCGTGCGTCGGCAGAGGGTACGGTGCAGATGCCCCTACAGGCCTGGCAGTTGCCGGAATTATTGAGCGTGGTTGTGGTGGTGGGCGATGAGGCTCCGGATGATCTGCGGGGGGTGCCGAACCCGTTTGCCGATCAGACGGGTATTGCTGTGCCGGTCGTTCCTGACATGTGTTGACCTGTCGCAATTTGGGAGAGAAGTGAGACTTTTCGCATGGATGCCAATGGGCTGAAACAGTGGTTGCTGGCCGATGCGGCACAATGGCGGATCGCGGGGAATCCACCGGCGCTTGGTTATGACCCGGTGCGTCGGCGGCTTCGGCTAGCCGGACGACGGACAATTGCCGTCGTCGGCGATGCGGAGGCCGCTGTCGTTGAGGCGCAAGCCTTGTCTCACCTGGAATCTATTCCTGAGGCGATGGACCGATTCGGGATGTGTGCCTCGTGGGATGCCGCGGCACAAGCTGTGGTCGCAGTTGGGGCAGGGGCGGGACGGTTGCCGATCGTTCCGATTCCAACCGGACAAGTTCCTTCTGACATCGCGATGGGCTATGACGATGTGTTGTATGTGGCATTGGGCCATCGCATTCTCTTGCACGACACGCGTGCGCGCTGGGCGCCGCAGTCGGTGGAGTCGGCCGATGGAGCCGCGTGGCGGCTGGCGGCGGATCCTTCAGGAGGTGTGTGGGTCTTAGACCGTATTCGACGCCGAATCGGCCGCGTCAAGGGTTTGCCGTTTCCGGACCGTCCCTCCGCTCCCTATGCACCGGATACGGTGAGGCCCTGTGCGGAAAATCCGCATCCTCCGCATCTGCTCGACGCAGCGTCAGACGTATTTGCGCCTGACGAACAGCCGGTGGCCTTGGCGTGCCGCGCCGACGGTGTGGTGGCGGTGTTGACTTGGGTCTCAGGGGGAGAGGCGCGCGTTCGATTGATGGATCCCACCGGATGGCTTGGTGCCGCGATCACGTTGCAAGGTGCCGGCCGTCCCTACAGCGTAGCCTGGGTCGGACTCGATCGCCTTGCGGTGCTGGTGATCGGGTTGCCCGATGAAGCCTTAGTTTATTCCCTGCGGGCAGAAGCGACCACGGACATGTCCGGTTTCGTGGCCGAGCCAGTCGGGGATCTCTACCCCTTGACCGATCACAGTGGAGGACCGTTCCTGCATGGGCTCAGCGATCCGCCGCACTATCCGACTGTCGATGGGGCGGCAGGCGTATATCCCATCTCGCTCCCGTCCTTTGCGACGCTCGGAGAGGCTGGCAATGCCTCGTTGATGGACAGTGGGTCTTCGCAGACCCTCTGGCATCGGCTCTATGTGGAAGCGGAAATTCCAGCCGATTGCGCGGTGGTGGTTACCGTGGCTGCGAGTGACGAGGCTATGCCTCCCACCTCCGAAGAAGATTGGCATCCCCATTGTTTTGGGGGGACGACAGGGCGACAGGGGCGGGTTCCGCAAGGAGCCTGGGTCTCCAGTGCGTCTGAGGTGCCGTTTTATCCAGGCCTGCTCAATTGCCCTTTGGTGAGGGATCGAGCGGGCCTGTTCACCGTGCTGATTCAGCGCGCCAATCGAGCCGTGTCTCAGTTGAAAGGGCGGTATCTGTGGGTTCGCCTCGCGCTCAGCGGGAATGGCAGGGCGACGCCTGAAGTGGCCGCGGTGCGTGCCTATGCGTCCAGGTTTTCCTATCGCGACCGGTATTTGCCGGAACTCTATCGTGAAACGCGGTTTGGAGACGATGCGGAGGCCGTACTTCAGGTTGGGGTGCCGGCGACGCCGTCTGATTTTCTTGAGCGATTCCTCGACAACATGGAAGGGGTGCTGACGCCTATCGAAGATCGTATTGCATCGGCCTATCTGTTGACGGACCCGCGGACGACGCCGAACGAGGCCCTGGAATGGTTGGGCAGCTGGATCGGAGTCACGTTCGATCCGGCCTATCCACCAGATCGCCGCCGGCAACATATTGCATTGGCCCCGGAGTTATATCGCAAACGCGGAACGCTCGATGGCCTCACGATGGCCCTCGATGTGGCGACTGGTGGGGCTGTGACGAGTGGAGAAATCGTGGTGCTGGAAGATTACCGCCTTCGTCGAACCATGGGGACGATTTTAGGCGGTGATTTCGCGGACGAAGAGGACCCGCTTTTGGGCGGATTGGTCGTCAGCGGGAATTCGCTGGTGGGCGATTCATTGTTTCTCGGACAGGAGGAGCGCCGGGAGTTTCTGGCGCTTTTTTCCGACGAATTGAATGTGAGCGCGAGAGAAGAACGGGCGGTGGAGGCGTTTCTCGATCGCGTGGCGTTTCGCGTGACGGTGATGGTGCATCAAGAGGTCGAGCCACAAGACTTGGGGCTGATTAAGCGAGTGGTGAGTTTAGAGTCTCCCGCGCATGTGGCGGTACGGGTTGTGACTGCGTCGGAGCCGTTCCTGGTCGGCGCAGCTTCATTGGTCGGTGTCGATACGTACCTCGGTCCGGCCCAGCCGATTCGTCCCGTGCGCGTCGGGCGGTCTCGATTGGGGCGGCGCGATGTTTTGGTGCATAGTTCAAGCCTCGATCCGCGAATGGAAACGTTAGCGGCGGTTGTGCCGACGCCGAGGGCACAGGCACCGGTGGCCGATGCCGGTATCGATCGGACCGTCGGGTTCGGCCGTTCGTTTGAATTGGATGCGCGAGGATCGCAGGCGGCAGAGGGCCGTCGGCTCGCTCGATACGTATGGGAATGGTTGGCATAACTAGAACGACAGCGGTTCATTCACATGAAAGGAATAGATCATGGCAATTTTTGAGGCGGGCGTACCCCTTGAGACGGCGGAAAATGCGATTGCGGTCGATGTGACGCCGAACCGACCGTTGTCCATCGGGCGACACATCTTTCAGTTGGAGGTCGTCGACGACTCCGGCAACCGCTCGGCGCCGGACCGGGTGGAGATCATCGTACGTGACGAAGACAATCCTACGGCAGTCCTGGATGCACCGAGAACGGTGCCCTTCGGTCGGCCATTCCGGTTGAGCGGGCAACGATCATCCGATCCCGCTCCGGGACAAGTGGCGAGATTCATCTGGACATTGGTGGAATAGGAGTCATCTGTGGCGACGTTTGTCCCCGGTCGACCGATCACGACCGATCAACCCTTTATTGATGTGGACCCCGGTTTATCTGTGGGAACGCATCGGTTTCAGTTGGTGGTCGTCGATGCGCAGGGCAATCAGAGTGTGCCGGATGTTCAGGTGGTCACCGTGGTGCGAGTGCCGATTACACCCCCCGTCGGACCGGTCGGTCCATTCGTCCCGATCGATCCTGTGCTGCCCATCAGGCCCGTGGGTCCGGTGACCCCGATCACTCCGGTTCGTCCGATTGATCCACCTCCGGTACGGTCGGTGCGCGGGACCACCGGGGCGAAGGGTTCGAAACGTCCACGAAGAGGAGGAAGGCAATGAGTCTCGAACTGGATCCCCTGGCGAAGGCGCAATCTCAAGGCGAGTCCCAGGACCGTCTGTGGTATGCCACCGGGGTATTGCTCGATGCGGAGGATTTTCTCGACGAGCAAACCTATCATCGTGGACGGTTGGCACGGGCCCTGGCGTCCCTCTATGGCAGCGGTACGGTCGCGGGGCTGCGTGTGGCATGGGAGCCGGTCTTGTTGCCTGGCGATGATCCGTCTGTGCCGGAAGGACGACCGGAGCGTGTGACGGTTGAGCCGGGTTTGGCGATCGATCGTTTGGGACGATTGATCGAATTGCCTCGAACGGCCTGTCTCCGGTTGAATCGATGGTACGAAGCGCAAGCCAGTGACGATCTGGCTCAGGGGTTTCATGGCGGCCCGTTCAACGGCGTGGTGGTGGATGTGTTTCTGTCGTTTGTGGCCTGTGAGCGGGGAAAAACTCCGGCATTTGCCTCGGGGCCCTATGAGGCGCTGGATCCGGTCGTGCCGTCGCGGATTCGAGACGGCTATGTTGTGACACTCGTTATTCGGAAGGAAGCCGATCCCCCATTGCCGGCCAATCAATGGCCGGACGTCTCGGGGATTGCCGATCCGGCGATACGAGCGGACAGGATTCGCCAGACGGTGTTCGACGCATGGAGGGAGGGGACGCAATGGCAGGAACTCGACGGACAATTGGCGCCCCTGGTGGAGCATGCGGCAGGGCACGATACGGCGGCGTTGTTGTTGGCCCGTTTAGTGCTGCCGGCCACGCAGGCCTCTGCCGCCGCCAGACCGGCGCGGGCCGATGGGGCCGTGGTGAGCGTGGATAATAACATCCGCCCGATTGTGTTTAATCCTGGACGGTGGGCGGGGGAGGAGCGACATGTTTGACGTAGGCAAAGGATCGCGGCGAGAAGTCATCGACTCAGACGAGCGGGCGCGGTTGCTCGCATCGAACACCCTCTTTGTGGATACGCGCCGACGGCGTCCCAAGTACTTCGACGGGCGGTTTCTTACTGCGCGGGATCTGACGCGTGACCAAAACTATTTCTTAACCAGACAGGCCGATTTGGGCCGGTCCATGGGGGCTGGTGTCGTCAATGGGCTGATGGTGGAAGTGGGCGGGACTGCGACCTCGATCCAGATTGAGCCGGGGCTCGGTGTGACGCCCAGCGGTGAAATCGTATCGGTTCCGGTGCGGCTGACGTTGGACCTTGCAGACATTCCTTCAACAGAACGGCTCAATGCCGCGCTGGGGTTGAGTCTTCGCCCGCTTGATCCGGCGAGAAGCCGGTCCGGGCTCTTTGTTCTGGCCCTGAGGCCGGTCGAATTTACCGCGAACCCCATTGCTTCCTATCCCACCTCCATCACGGGGCCCCGTTCCGTGGAGGATGGCGAGATCATTGAGGCGACGGCGGCGACATTGATTCCGTTTCCCGACGAAGGGGATCACAGCGAGTGGAATCGCCGGCGCGCGCGCGTGGCGCATCACATATTTATTGAACGGGCCACGCGCGGGTTGCCGTCCGGCGTTTTGCCACTGGCCATGGTTGCGGTCGATCGGAATATCGTCCAATGGCTCGATCCGTTTCTTGTGCGGCGGGAGTTAGCCGTCTGGCAAGGCGAAGTGTTGGGCCTGGGGGTGGGGACCAAAGCACTGCGGTATGCGCAGGTGCAGCAGTATGAAACGCAGCTGCAAGATGTGTTGCGGGATCGTGGTACGCGTGGACAGCGTTTCGCGGCGGCGGATCATTTCCTGGCATTGCCCCCCGTGGGGCATCTCCCGTTAGCAGCCATCGATGTCGCCGATTTTTCGCAAATCTACTTTCCGCCTGAAATCGAAGTGGAGCTATCGGTCATTCCGGACGATGAAGTGCCGGTGTTGCTGGATGAAAGTCTCACGATGCCGCCGATCGACTTGACGCTCGGTGAGAAGGAACAGGACTCGACGTCGGTGCTGATCCTGGTTCCGGTGGATCGCACCAAGTTGGATGAGTTGAAGGCGCGTTTGACGTCGATTCGTCGGCCCTTCAAATTGGCGGCGCCTGGTTTGGTGGCCAAGCGGTCGCCGCTCGAGTTGTTGCAGGGTCTGCGGTTGCCGCGGCTGATACTGCCGCCTGTGTCTGTGGGCAATACACAAGATGCGGCATGGCGAGAGGCGGTCAAACTGGCGGCTGATGCCGGGACCGGATTACTTTGGTATGTCCGCCGCCGCAATCTTTCGATCAGCGCCGAACGTGCCGGTAACGCGGTCTCTTTGACAGGAGTCGTGGAGCGCCTTCGGAGTCTCGGAGTCAGGGAGGAGGCGATGACAGCACCGGCTGGGGGAGGGCGATCCGCAAGGTCTGAAGCTAAACCCATCGCTCCAGTAGTCAAGCCGGCGAACGATACGTCGGCCAAAAAAACTGATGGTCGAGCACGTTCGCGAAGAAAGGGGTGATGGTATGTCTGAGCCTCTAGGATCCCGACAACCTGTTCGCCCGATTCAGCGGCCATTCCCTGGCGAGTCGGTACTGGGGATCAGTCCGCCACTCGATCGGACCGTCGCTCCCCTCTGGAACCGGCGTGCGAACCTCTATACGGGGAGAAGCCTCAGCGACACGATTCTGACCGTGGAACAAACCGGCCGGGTCGGACATCTGGCGGCAACCGGGGCGATGCTCTCGAGCGGGACGGTTCAGGGCTTGGACGTCGTGCTGGAGCGGAGTGAAGGTGGAGAGATTGTGGTTCTCTTGCCAGGCTATGGGGTGACCTCTACCGGTGAGGACGTGGTTGTGGCCAGGCCGCAACGGATTCGCGTTGCGGATATTCCCGTGATCGTCCCAGGCTTGACCAGCGGCGATGCGCCGGTTGGCGAGAGGCTTGGCAGTCTCTTGGCGTCCGGAGAGCCGGTTGTGGGCATATTGGTGCTCCAGCCCATTGTCGTTGAGCAAGTGGCCGATGCGGATCCGACAGATCCTTGCGAGCAGGACCCTCAAAGTTTTGCGTTCGAAGATTGGCAAGTCGTGGATGGCTGCCGCTTGTGTTGTGTCCTGTGGCAAGACTCATGGTTGTCACGTCCGGCGGTTGATGCCCAATGGCGAAATCGGCTGGCCTATGCCCTCTTCGACTGGGAACAACGTAATTCTTCTGTAGATTCCCCCTGGAGCCTGGTGGGTTTGCCTGTGGCGATGATTGGCGGGCAAGGCGGGGCGGTGTCGTTTTTGGACAGTGCCGCAGTGGTGCGGATGGGAGGCAAGCGCCCGTGGCATCAGGGCTTACTGGCACAGTCTGGCACCCCGTTTGTCTGGCAGGCTCGGTTACAGCAGTTTGCCGAACAGGTCGCCGAGATGCAGGCGGAATCGATGTCGATTGACGCAATCGCGCAGGCTTGCCGATTTCTTCCGCCAGCCGGACTCTTACCGAAAGATGCATTGACTGCGGGAAATGCGGGAGCGATCGGCCGGTCGTGGACGAATCGGTTCTTCCCCGAAGGTTTCATGGTGGACCTTGCCCCGATTCCGATTGAGCAGTTAGACGTCATGATGACGGCCTGTGCGTCGCTGGCACCGTTGGATATGACTCGCCCGGAACGGGTGCGCGTATTGGTCCCAGTTCCCCAGTCATCGTTCGAGCCGGACCTATTGCTGATGGCGCAAGTCGATCCGGAGTTTCAGTCGACCATCGCCCAGTTTGTCGAGGTACGCGGGAAATGGCTGCGTCGGCGTGCCGATCTGCGGGAGATGGCCAGCGCGCTCAATCGGTCGATCGTGGGAACGCCCCTCGTGTATGTGGATCCGGATCCGGAGGCCCTAGAGGAAGAAGTGGTGGCTGTGGATTCGTTGCTTGGAACCGAGGGGCCCTTGGCAGCGCCGGAAGACGCCTATGGAACGACTGTGACGCGCACGGCAACCGGACTGCCGACCTATCTCGTCACGGCGTTTGAAACATTACGAACCGCGCTGGATACGTCTACGCCATTAAGCGATGCGGAAGTAGCCGAATTGCCAAAGCGTGGGTTGTCGCCGTTCGTCGAATTTCTTGAAGAGAAAATTCGTCGTGCCAACGATACGGTCGATTTCGGGTTCTTGCAGGTCCAGACCAATATCTATCGCATGCGGCAAATCATGTTGGGGAGCGATGCGGCCAGCCGCCTCGTGACGTCACCGGCTCTCGCGTCGATTGCCCAAGGTGAGAGCGCGTTGGCGACACGTGAGGACTTGGCGAACTTTCTCAAGCAAAGCGGCGGTACGGTTCCGACAGCCGGAACGGGGCCTTCGCGCGCGATCGATACGAAAACGGCCGGTGCGCTCCGTGCCACGCCGGCCGGGATTCGGACAGCGATGAGCCTGAAGGCGGCAAGCGTCGTCCGAAGCGGATCCGGCTTATCTGCAGCCCTGTCCGGAGGGACTGTCCGTTCGGGCCTGTCGGCAGGGGCAGGGATCACATTGGATCGTGGTCTTCAATTCCCCGGCTTGATTGGTGGGGTGGGGGCGATAGAGTTGGCGCAGACGCCGTCGGTGGCCGAGGTGGTGAAGGCGGAGTCCAGCGGCACCTTTGTGAAATCGGCGCTGACCGAGAAAGTAGCCAATATCCAAGATGTAGTGAATCAGGCTCCGATTGTCGGGAAGCCGCTCGACTTCCGAACGGTATCCGTGGCTGAACGGTTGAAGGAACCGCCGGCTCCTGAAGCTAAGAACTTCAGCGTGGCGTCGAAGTTCGATCTGGTGTCCAGTTTGGCTCACATCGATTTGAACCTTGAAGATGTCCGGGTCCCCGGGTTCTTGGAAACGAGAAATGGGCAACGTGTGCCGGTCGAGAAGACGGTCAAAGAGATTCGCGACGGCAACCTCGCCGCGCAGATTCTGCAAGGGGCGCACGATCCCGATCCGACGGACGGGGATGAAGGCGCCTTTTTCTCCGCGGGCGTTCGCGCCGTCGATTATACCGTGGCCACGTTGCGGATCGTCGAAGGCCGGATCGCCGGCTACCGTCAGGCGATTGGCCAATGCCAAGCCGCGCTGACGGCGTTGCAAGGTCTGGCGTTCCGACTCGATCAACGGCTGCATGTGGTGGGCCAGGAGCTGGCCGAGGCGCGGCATGATGTCGGTGTGGCGCGCGCCCTATTGGCTGAAGAATCGGCGCGTGTGAACGGGATCAATGACCGGCGAGACCGAATCCTTCGCGAGGAGGTCTCGTGGTATGCCTTCGTCCGTCCTCGTCAAGCGACAATGTTCACGGATGTGCCGATGCGGTCGCTCGATCCCGGGTTGGCGGAGTCTCCCGTGCCGAATTGTTTGGCTGGGCATGAAGACGTGCCGCAAGAGTTGCGCACGATGGTGGCTTTGTTTCGCCATGCGCCGGTCAAGTGGTTCCCACGGTTCCCTGGATTATTGGAGAAGCTGGATCGCGTGGATGTGCTCCAGCGGACGATTGTGGAGGCGAAGGCCAGTTTGCAGGGGCGTGGCGCAGTCGATCTCGCTGAGCGCTCACCCACTGCGGTGTCCTCGGGTATCGCCGATCGGCTGGGGCTCATGGTCAACGGGGTCTACGCGGCTCAACGATCGGTGGTGATGGAGCGGCGTCTCGATCTTTCAGGATTCGATGCGAGTCAGCTCGCGAATACCAGTTGGACTCAAATGCTCAGCCATGCACATGAACTGCTGTCGTTGGGGGATGTGCTCGAAGGGCGTCATGGAAAGGCCGAGCTGACAACCCAGGCCTCACGAGAACTGGCCGACATGTCGAATGTGGCGGCCTGCCTCTATGCTCAATTTGGTGAAGTGCGTCCCGTCTTGCGGTTGGAATGGGCGGAACGGCTCAGTCAGTTCGATGGCCCCGCGAACTTGCGCAATCTGTCGACATTGCCCCGATGGGCTGAGGTTGAACCCTTGGCACGGCGATCTATGCAAACGTTGGTCGATTGGCTCTATGGGCGGATCGATGCCAGAAATACGCAGGCGGTTGGACTGATGCACGATCTGGTTCGAATGTGTCTCTTGCTGGCCAGCCACGCGCCGGTGAATCAAATTATTGCGGGGCATGTGGAGAAACCGACGACCGTGAAGCCCGGGAGCAGGATTCCGTTAGTGATTAGTCCGGGGGCAGTACGAGTCGGCATGCATGTGTCGTTGTATGCCGGGACGCAGATTGTGGCACAGGGGCTGGTCGAAGATGTCGGCGCTCGGCAAGCCGTCGCGCATGTCATACAGACGGCTCTCCCGGCGGTCACGCTATCAGCGCAGGCTGTGGCGCATTTTACTCAGGTGGCCGTCGCAACCGTTCGTGCTCGGTGAGGTGCTCATGCCGGTTGATGCCGCCCGCCGCATCAGGACCGCGCGGCTTCGGGGAGGTTCGGAATCGCTGATTCGCCGGGGAGCATTGCTCCTCGAAGATGCCTTGCGCACCGCATCGTTACGCGGAACAGTCGATGAACGACTGGTGCTGATTCGATCTATCTCATTGGGAGTCCTTCGTTCGGACAAAAGCGCGGCGAGGGTTGCGCGTCAACTTGACGCGCAAGTAGCTGACCTCGCACGTCATGCGGTCCATGGCGACGATCCTCGTGCGTCGGATGCGCCAGCCGTCTACTTTCACGATTGGCTCGATGCCGTCGTCACTCTCATTCGACATTTATCGCAGGGCGATGCCGGTACGGTTCGGCGAGCGTGGTATTGGCGACTTGCTGTGCCGGAATGGCAACCCGAGTTGACGACCCTGCAAGCCGGACGTCTGCTCCTTGGAGATCTGCTCAATCTCGGCATCGGTTCTCAGACATTAGGGCAGGCGTTTCAGCAGCTCATTGTCACGCACAGTCTCGATGTGATCTTGCAGGCAGTACGAGAGCAGGATGGGGTTGTGTTGCTGCAACGATGCGGATGGCGAGACTCGGATTATGGGGCGGACTCGACACCGGTTCCAAGCATTGCGACCGCCTTCTTGGCCATTCCCCGTGCATGGCACCCTGTGCTGTTTCAATGGATCGCGCGATGGGGGCCATCGGATGCACGATCCCTTTGGTTGGTGGCGTTGGCTGTTCAGAGCTGGAGACCTGATGGCGCAAGGATCTCGGGAGCGCGTAACGAGGCGAAGGCCTTCTTGCGGACCATCGCTGCGTCGATCGATACCCCTATCGCACGGCACCATCCGGACGGTCATTTCCTGGAACGATTCCAGGGGGATGCTGGACTCGTTGCTCCGGTCGTTGAACTGACGGTTCGAGAGGTGCCCCGTCAGCAGGCTGATGTGGCTCTGTACACGCCCTATGCTGGGTTCTTGTTCTTGATTCCGCTGCTGGCGCGAACGGGACTGAGCCGTGCGATTCAGGACCATCCGGAATGGATTGACTCTCATGTGCCGTGGCGAGTGTTGCGTTCGATTGCGGAGCGGCTGTCGATTCCGGAGGACGATCCTGTCTATCTGTGGCTGTCTGCCAGTGAGAGAGGTAACTCAGAGCAGGTCCAGCAAGAGCACAGTGAGTGTGTCGCGAAGGAAGTCGAAGCCATTGTGGCCAAATGGCGACAGGCCATGCGGAGCTGGTGTCGGCTCCAGGCTCACCTGGGCTTGGCCAATCTAGTTCATCGCCCGGGATGGGTGTCCTGTAGCCAGACCCATGTAGAAGTATGGATGCCATTGAGTGATATCGATCTGCGTATCCGTCGAGCGGGGCTCGATATCGATCCGGGATGGGTGCCCTGGTTGGGACAGGTGATCCGATTCCACTATGACCCTGAAGGGAGACCGCATGGGACCGGTAGAATCGCTGGGCATTGAAGAACCGAGTATGGCGAAGGAGCCATCTCCTGGCGCTCCGGCTTATGAAGAGCACGAGCGGAGCACCGATCCTCTGCCGACGCTGCGCTTGCGGACGTTCGCACTCTCTGCCGTGGCGGCGTTAGCTGCGACCAATCCGGCTTTGAATCGAGAGAGTTCGGAATGGCTGTATGTGGCGGATTTTCTCAAACAGGTGCCCTCCGAGAAGAGCAGATGGCTGCAGGCTGTGATGGCGGCTTTGCAAGCACCGGCCCGAGAGGATCGCGCGGTGGTGCACTTGGCGGCGGCCTTGTCCTGTACTGTCGTGGAAGTGCTGACTGTGGTGTTGGCTGCGGCGGTCGATGAGGATCTGATGGTGGGACGCGCCCTGGCGTTTCTGCAAGCTCCCGTCGGTGGCGCTCGTCCGACCTTGGGGTTGCTGGCGGCCGCCTATGCCGATCTTGTCGAGCCGGGAGGACGTGTCCTTGATGTGTTGCTGACTGGATCGGCGATCCGGAGCGGCCTCCTTCTGTTAGGTGGAGAAGACGGACCGTTACCGGAGCGGGCGGTATCCGTGTCCCAGACGGTTGGCTTGGCGTTGCGTGGTCATGACGGGTTGTGGGCTGGGATGACGATTGGGATTGGCGTCGAATCGGTGGTGTCATTGCCTCCCTCGGTTCACGAGTCGGCGGTGCGGTATGCCCGGAGTGTGACGGCGGCGACGCATCAGAGCTTGCTGATCCGGAGTGGATTCCTGGCTGAGGCAAAATCCGCTGCGGCGGTCATGGCCGCCGCCATGCATTGCCGTCCGGTGTTTATCGAGACGGAGAAAATATCCGGGCTCGGGCCTTGGCTGCTGCTGCGGGGGCTGATTCCGGTGTTCGTAGTGGAGGTGGCTCCGGGGGAACGGAAGGGACTGCCGGACATCCCAGGTTATGCAGGTCCGGTCTTGGCGGTGACGGGATCGGAAGGCAACGTCGAGCGTGCTGGTCGGGCGGTGCCTTGTTGGACGGTGCCCATTCCGACGGCGCAGGAACGTGAAGGCTTATGGCATCACGCAATCGGTGAGGGTGCTTCGGCGGGCGCGTTAGCACAGTCTCATCGTCATAGCAGTGCGCGTATACAGATGCTGGGCGCGATGGCGCGTCGTCAGGCTTCGTTGGAAGGGCGAGTTTCGCCTGATGTGGCCGATGTGGTGTCCGTCTCGGTGACCGGGGTGGGAACGGGCTTGGATACCTTGGCACAGCCATTGCGCGATCCGATTCCTCATGAAGCGTTAGTGGTTCAGGCGTCCCTGCGGCGGGAGCTCGACGTGCTGGCGGTTCGCTGTCGGGTGCGTGAGGGATTGGCCTCCCCGTTGGGGGTGGCCGTGACAACGCGGTATCGTCCTGGCGTCCGTGCGCTGTTTGTCGGTCCGTCCGGAACCGGGAAGACCTTGGCTGCGGGCTGGTTGGCGACCCTGTTGGGATTGCCGTTGTACCGTGTCGATCTGGCGTCGGTGACGAGCAAGTATATCGGCGAGACCGAGAAGAATCTTGCGCAACTCTTTGCCCAAGCCGAGCGGTCGGACGTGGTGTTGTTGTTCGACGAGGCCGATTCGCTCTTTGGTAAACGCACCGAGGTGAAAGATTCCAACGACCGTTTCGCCAATGCGCAAACGAACTATGTGTTGCAACGGATCGAGTCCTACGACGGGATCGTCTTGCTGACGAGCAATAGCCGTAGCCGTTTCGACGGCGCCTTTTCCCGGCGGCTCGACATGATCATCGAGTTCCCTGCGCCGGGGCCGGAAGAGCGGCGGGATTTGTGGTTGGCACATTTGGGGACCGGACATCGGCTCACCACGCAGGAGCTCAATCGATTGGCGGCCACGGCAGATCTGGCAGGGGGGCACATTCGAAATGTGGTGCTGACCGCAGCGGTACTCGCGCAAGAAGTGCAGCGGCCCATCAACTATGCGGATCTGTTGGTGGGCCTCGTCGCCGAGTATCGAAAGCTGGGACGACAAGTGCCTGCAGATTTATTGAGGGCGACGTAGGACGTCCTCCACACAGGGTATTCATCCTTTTGGCGAGTGTGATTTGAAACGAACTACGGCGATGTTCGGGTTGTGTGTCGGGGTGACAAGAACGATTGTTTCAATGGCGTTCCTGGCGTAGACGACAGGGAGGATCATGCTGACAGCAGCCGTGGCGACAGCGCACGTACCGGAGGCTACACCCAAGCAGCGGGTGGTATCGCCGCCCGCATCGTACGCGGAAGATCTCGCGGTGAATACGTCCGCCGTCGGTTTTCCGCTATTTTTCCAACCCAAGCTCGCCATCAGCCAGCCGAACGATCCGGCAGAAGTAGAGGCCGATCGGGTTGCCGAGCAAGTCATGCAGATGCCGGCGCCGGCATTCCTGCGATCGGGCGTTGATCCTGTACGGGGCATTCCTGTAGTCATTCAACGGCAGTACACGGGGCATGAAGGTCACGAGTGGCGACGCAAGGGAAAGGATTCATTCACCGAAACATTTGGCGCCGATCTTGTCGCTGCAACGATGCGCCAGGGTGGCCGGCCGCTTGATAGCGACAACCGTAACTTCTTCGAGTCCCGTTTTGGGCGTGACTTCAGCGCAGTGCGTATACATGCCAACGCGCAGGCTGCAGACTCGGCCCGGTCCGTCAATGCGCTTGCCTATACGGTAGGCAGCAACGTGGTATTCAACAGCGGCCAGTATGCTCCACAAAGCGATCAGGGGAGGAGGTTGCTGGCGCATGAGTTGACCCATGTGGTGCAGCAGAATCGTCTTCCTCGGAAAGGTCATGTCTTTCTCAAAGCATCTTCGCTGGAGAGAGCGGGAGAGAGAGACGGCAATCTTGTTGCGCAAATTACACGGACTCCTGCGAGTCTGATTCTTCAGCGAGAGTGTGCGACACCGCTGGTGGCAGATGCAGAGCGGACGGTACAGGTACTCTATGACCCTGATTTCGCCAACTTCTACAGGTCTACGGAGCGTCTGATTGGTCGCGCCATGGTATTTAGAAGTGATGATGGTGGACGGGTGAGGGAATTGACAAGGCAGGTGTTGCAGGACATTCACCGTGCGACAAGAGTTGCAACCGGTAATGTCGTCATCGCGTTCACGCTTCTGCGGTGCGCTGAGACGCGACGTGTGGAGGATATTCAGTTGAGGGAAGTGCATGGTGGGGTGACGCGCCAAGATCGTGAGTCAAATCCAGTTCCCACTCCCACTCCCACTCCCCCTCCCACTCCCACGCCAGCAGGTCAGCGACGCTTACCAGAACTCGTGTCTCCCGGTGCGTCCGTGCTGGTTGGTGGCTTCTGTACGGCGGAAGCGTTGGGGCATGCGAGTCGCTTTGCCGATGACGTTCTTGCCCGGATCGAATATGACGAGGAAACGGAGCGCTGGAATGTGAATGAGGGCCGCGATCGAGGTGAATGGGCCGAAGCGATGTATGACGCATGGGGTCATTGTTATATTGCCGCTTGCCTGACGCGAGGTGTTCCAGAGGTCGATACCTGGGCTCTGGGGACATTCTACGAGGTTCTACACGAAGTGTTTTCTCAGGTTTCTTTGGGCATAATCGAACACAATAGTTTAGATCAAGATTTGTACAACCAAGCGGTTGGTCGTGAAATCGGCCTCCATCAGCCTGATGGTGACCTCTATGAGATCTGCTTCGACGCCATGATGCGCGGCAGACTCAATCTCACTCTGGCAGGAGTCGTCCCTAGAGGTCGGGCTCTAGTCCCGCACACCATCGCCCCAGACTGAGATGCGATGCGGCAAGAACTGACCGGCGCGAGTTTGGGGCAGCCGCCAAGTTAGAAGGCTGTAAGAGAATAGAAAATCCGAGGATTTACGTCCCCTTTCGAAGAAGCCCGCAATGTCTGCAAAATGCTGTGCTGAAACTGATCGGGAAAAATCGAGAACGGCTGTGACGGCGGCTGTCTCTAAGCTCATTCCTTTCTCTAAATCCATACGAGGTACGAGAGGCTCTTTTCCCCGTCTTCCGTTCTTTCTTCAGCCTAAGTTGGCGATTAGCCTGCCGAGTGATCCGGCGGAAGAAGAAGCTGACCGCGTCGCTGAGCAGGTGATGCGCATGTCTGAGCCATCCGTCCAACGGCAATGCGCGGCCTGCGAGGAAGAGGAAGCAGTGACGGTGTCGCGGAAGGCGCAGGATGTCACAGCTGGCGAGGCCCCATCGTCGGTCCACTCGGTCCTCCGTTCGCCAGGCCACCCGCTGGGTTTGTCCGCTCGCGATTTTTTTGAGCCGCGCTTTGGGCAGGATCTCAGTCAGGTCCGCGTCCATACAGATGGGGTGGCCCAGCGATCTACGAAAGACGTGAATGCCCTGGCTTATACGGTCGGTTCCCACGTGGTCTTCGGTGATGGACGCTACGCTCCTGGTACGCCGGACGGTCAGCGTCTGCTCGCGCATGAACTGACGCATGTGTTGCAGCAGCAGCCTCAGCTGGCTCGTCAGGAACACCCGCTTGACCCTGATCCGCCTGCGCCGCAACCTCAAGACGCGCCACGGGCAGACAAGGCGGACGAGGCGAGCGCCGCCGGCTCGACTCCGGTTACATCCAACTGTGCCCCCACCGGGTTCAGTCGAGCCGATTTTCTGAAGAACGGCGGCACCACGGCGGAATTCGGCTTAACCGCTCTGACGGTCTCGGCCGCGACCTTCCCGGTTTTGGACCTGGTTCGGAAGGGCAAGGGGGTTCAAGTGCAGCCCACGACCGCTACGCTGCCGAAGATCTCCTCGATCTTTACGCAAGCCGGTGTGTTCGACGAGGGTGAGGCCACGGTGCTGGGGGATGAAGGCGACTGTCCTCCAGGAAAATATCCCTTGCGTTGGGTCATCTCAACCGGCGGCGCACAGAAGATCCAGGAGGGCGAACAGGAGCATTGCAACGATTTCAACCTGGCCTTTGATCTGTCTCTCGGCAAATACCGGGATGCGATCAATCAGTTGGCGACCAAAAAGAAAATATTCGCAAATGAATCAGCAGTAAAAAAACATCTAAAACAGATCGTCGGATTTGAGTTCGATGGTCTGTTTACGGTGTTTGCGTGCCTGGCCAAGAAGTCCTTGATTCGGGACCACGACGATTGGCATACGCCGGTTCCCGCTATACGGTCGCCCAGTTTCAAGAACAACTGCGAGTTCGCGCGCGCCATCGTCTCGGAGCATAGTTTGCGGCAGATCGGGTTGCACGATTCCGCCGAGATCATTAAAGATTGCGGTGAGACGTTGCCTGCACCAAAGAAGAAGCCATGAGTGATGGGGATGACATCCCATAGTCCGTTGGCCTAGACAGAGCGTAAATATTTCTCCGGAAGGCGCCATGCTAACAGTTGTCTCCACAGCCAAGGTGTCGGATGCTACATCTCGGCGGATGGCTCAACTGCCGAAGGTGCATCGGGCAATGGCACCTGGGTCTTCCATGCCCGGCTTCGGACTCCCGCTTTTTCTCCAACCCAAGCTGGCCATCAGTAAGCCGGGCGATTTATATGAAGAGGAAGCCGACCAGGTGGCCGAGCAAGTCATGCGGATGCCGGAGCCGAGAGTGCAGCGACAGGGTGCGGGGAGAGGGCTGTTGCCCTCCCCCGGCGCTTCTCCAGTGGCCCAGGGAGTTATTCAGCGCCAATCAAGTGAGGAAGAGCCAGACCCACTGGCGGATGGTCTAGGCACCGTTGCTGAAAATTTAGGGGAAAATAATCCGGCCTTTTCCGCGCTCACATCACGTCTGGCCGATGATTTTTTGAGTCAGCCGACGGAACTCAGTATCGGGGTTCCCTTGTTTGTCGGGACCAACTACGCGTTTCTGTGGGGAATGGCTCTGGCCAATCCGGCGATGAGGCGTCATTTTGATGACTTCAACTTGGCCATGCTGCCGGGGATTATTCCCCAGTTTCCCGTGAAGACCTTTACCTACCGAATCATGGACGATGAACAAACCCGATTTGAATTCGATTTGGGCCTTGACGCATCGGCGCTGATGGATTTGTTCAATGAAGGAGTATTCGACACGCGCGTTTCCACCTTGTCCTTCGATACGTCAGGTGACCTTGATACGACAGCAACTTCTCCTATTGGTCTGTCGTCGCTCCAGGTGAATCTCGGACTGTTCGATGATGGTCTGATGCTGTCGGGCGGGTTTCGTCAGGGGGTCTCTCCCTATCCGCTATTCGAGCGGAATGCCGGCACCGGTGAAAGCATGTGGATAGGCGCACAGAGCCCGCCTCTGCCGGATTTGTTTCCTGAGCGCCAGGATGTGCGATTTATGCTCCAGCTTGATGCGATTCGCTTATGGAGCTACTTCAATCCCGGAAGTCCACCGATCCGATCACTGCCGCGTGAGATCGAAGGAGACCGCCTGGAATGAACTCTGAAGCGGGCCGAGCCATGCTGACAAGCGGGAAGCGATTATGTGAGAGGCAGGGAATCAGATTCGCATGTATGTAGGCGGCATTCATAATAAACGGTTTCAACCAGGTCTCTCATCTGCTCGTTCTCTTGCCCACGCGAAGCAGCAGGCAAAAGGTTCGAGCCTTCCCCTCTTTCTGCACCCCAAGCTAGCGATCAGTCAGCCGAGTGATCCGGCTGAAGTAGAGGCTGACCGGGTAGCTGATCAGGTGATGCGGATGCCAGAGCCGGTGGTCCAACGGCAATGTGCGGCTTATGCGTCCGGGGGGCAGCCATGTCCGGCTTGCGAACAGGAAAAGCCGGTAAGCGTGTCGCGGAAGGCACAGGGTGCAATCGGCGGTGATGCGCCGGCATCAGTCGGCTCAGTGATCCGCTCGCCGGGGCAGCCGCTGGCGGCATCGACTCGCGCCTTCTTTGAGCCGCGCTTCGGGCAGGATCTCAGTCATGTCCGTGTCCATACGGATCGGGCGGCCCAGCAGTCGGCGCAGGCTGTGAATGCGTTGGCCTATACGGTCGGTTCCCACGTGGTGTTCGATGCCGGTCGCTATGCGCCCCATTCACCGGATGGAAAACGGTTGTTGGGGCATGAGCTCACGCATGTGGTGCAGCAGGTGGGCGCAGATTCCTGGCGGCTCGCAAGAAAAGAAGTATGGGAGGACGGACGACTAGATGAAGAACAGGCTGCCGGCCAAATTCCTCGAGGGACCTGTGGGCCGGAAATTTCAAAGGCGTTAGCCAAGACGGTGGGTGATGTTCGGTCGAAATTTGCAGCTGCCAGCGCTCCTACTCGCGGCGCTGCATGTCTGACGCTCATTTCTCTTCCGACTGCTGGGTTGGCGTGGGACATCCAGGAACTCAATAGCGATGGGTACAAAGACTGGATTGGGTACTACAAAGGGTGTGCGACCGAGGCCTGCGGCTCTTCTGTCGCCGTTTCAGGCCACTGTCATTATCCCGACACGGTCAACTATGTGTTGTATGGGACGGCCATGCGGTTGTGTTACGACTGGAGCAAGGTCCTCGGCATGGATCGGTATGCCGAGGACCATTATTCGGAAGAGGCGATGAAGACCTACATTTCCGTATGGAAGAAAGCCAAGGTTTGGAAGAGTGTGCTCGGAAAGACGCATGAGGCTGGTGCAATCAGTTGGGCCGTATTGGGATGGCACGGGTATAAGCCGGGTCGAGCGTTAAGCGCGGAGCTTCCCGACTGTGACCCCTCATGCGGGGATTATATGGGAGCATTCACGTGGACGTGGCTTGGCCTGCATACGCCCAAGGCCGAGGAGTGAGGAGGGTCAAGAATTCCTTCCGTTCTCACGAACTGAGGTGTTTCGATGTTGACCACCGTTGCCACTCTCAATAAGCGAAAGCCTCACCGCCAGGCTGTCGAATCTGCTTCGCCGGATTGCTCCTGCACCATTCCGAAACGACTCCGCACATCTGCCGGTCTCCCGATTTTCTTGCAGCCTAAGTTGGCCATCAGTCAACCGAACGATCCCGCTGAAGTCGAAGCTGAGCAGGTCGCCGAGCAGGTGATGCGGATGCCGGCGCCGACGGTGCAACGGCAATGCGCGGCCTGTGAGGAAGAGGTGGAGGTCTCGATTGCCAGAAAGCCTAGCATTGTATTGGGTGAAGCGGTGCCGGCTTCGGTGTCAGCGGTGCTGGATTCTCCGGGCTATGCGTTGGATGCAGGAGCGCGATCATTTTTCGAGCCGCGGTTTGGCCGTGGTTTGGGGCATGTGCGGGTCCATGCCGATGCGCAGGCTAGCCGGTCGGCGACTGATGTTCAGTCGCTGGCCTACACGGTTGGAACGCACATCGTCTTTCGAGATGGGCAGTATGCGCCTGATGCGACAGAGGGGAGACGGTTATTGGGGCATGAATTGACCCATGTGGTGCAGCAGGCCGGCGTCGGCTTGCGCGGATCTGCGCGGCTTCAACGAACGGTCGATCCAGGGTCGACGAATTGTGTCGCAGGCACTGACGGAGCGACGGCGAACCCCATCGGTCAACTTGAATGGCTGGAAGCGATGGCGGCTTCGAAAGCCTATTTAACGGCTTCGTCACTGACGACGGAAGTGGCGGTGGCACACCTGGGGACTCGTGGACCAGGTGGACGGACGACGCAGGCCTACCTGGCACGTTTCGGACAGTCACCGGCCAGACGGGGCGGGTTTCAAAACCGGTTGACTGGGCGTGTGCATAACACGCAAGAGGAGGCGTTGGATGCAGAGATGAGCTCGCTCAGTGCGCGATACGAGCGTATTGCGAACTATATGGCCAATCACGCGATTGCCTATCGCTGTATCGGTGGAACGGTCAGGTATGGGGGGTGCCGAACAAGTTGTGCAGTCGGTGAAGCGAGCGCATGCCCTGGCGTCAATGCCATTTTCCTCTGTGCTGCGTTTTGGGGGCGAGATCCTGGCGAACGCACGATCATGTTGATTCACGAGGTGGCTCATATTTTGTGGGCCAACGTGGATCACGTTGCTAACTTCCGGCATGCGGAATGTTACGCGAGTTTCGTCGGCGATCTTTTTGGTGGAACAGGGGCCGGGCCAGCCTGCCCAACCCCATGATATGGCAGGGCGGAGGTCGTGCGGCCATGCGGTAGGGTTATGACCGCAGTCGGCTCAGGTTCGGCTATGTTCTGGCCCACAGTGAATGCTGCCAGGTTCAAGTGTCCCATATCAGTCGGGCTTCACCAGGCGCTTGGCTGAGACGAACATATCGGTGCGGGTGATTACCTGGTCTTCTGCTGCATCAGCAGTTGGGGCTCAGCCTGGACCAGATCTGGTAGATCGTGGAGGCGCTCGATATTCTGTAGGCTGGTTGCAATATTGCCGTCGGTCGACCGGATCCATGCCGTGTGAGGCGCGTAATTTGGAACCTGCAAGATTGCATAGCCACAGTCGGCCAAACTGTTACGGCGTTCCTCGATGTCGATGCCCGGCGTGAAGCGGATGTAGATATGTCCGGTCGGAACGGCAAGGGGCCCGTGGGGATCGAGTCGATACACTGGCGTGATGGTGAGGGAGGCAGGAAGGTCTGTTGATGAAGGGGGAGTTCCCCGGCATATCGTCACCGAGTTGTCCTCAAGGACGAGTTCGGTCGCTGCTTTCAAGTAGGCCGGTAAGGGCCCATGGACGGCATAGAGCAATGGTTGTTTGGCATACCGCAGTGACGCGCGTTCCGTCATAACCAGGAGGATGTCGGGGAAGGATGTGAGAGGAGTGGGCAGTTCCATCGGACTATTCTAGGCGTGAGGCCGGTCATTTTCCATGCCGGATTTTAGGAAGGGAGGGGCGACGATGTTGGCATATCGCTATGGGGGCAGTCAGGGGCAGCAGTATAAGCTGGAGCTGGGAGAAGCCTATGTTGCCGTACGAACGCGGAGCCGGAGATCCCTCGATGCGTCACTTGAAAGCAAGAAGGGACGAGAAGTGCTGGCGGAGTTAGAGCAGGTGGCGCGCTTTCACGATGCGGGGGTTGAGGTGTTTCGATATGGTACGAACTGTCGAACGGCTCGTGCAAAAGGTGTTGTGCGTACGTTGCTCAACAATCAACGAGATGTACAATTTGCCGGGCGTGTATTGATAGACCCCCGCTCAAAGAGGCCGGTGCTCTACACGGAGAACGTGTTCGTCCAGTTCGATGCCGACATGGCAGAGTCGGCCTGCCGGAGAACGCTCAAAGAGTACCGGCTTGAGATGAAACGGCCTATTGAGTATGTCCGCAACGGCTTTTTCGTTCAGGCGGTAGAGGGGACGGGGCGAACGGTGTTCGACATCACAGACCGGTTGCTTCGTCATAAGCATGTGGATCTCTGTCACCCGGAGTTGGTCAGGAAAACGGGTTGGCGGCAGGTATTCCCTCAGCAATGGCATCTCAAGAAAACTACGATCGGAGGGACGGTCTACGACGCGCATGCCAATGTCGAGGCGGCGTGGGCCCTCAGTCGAGGCGAGGGAATCAGGATCGCCGTCATTGACGACGGGTGCGATATCGATCACGAAGAGTTGGCCGGCTCGGGAAAGATCGTAGCGCCGAGAGACGTGACTCGCAGGACCGATGACCCCCGTCCCGGGAGTCGGGACAACCATGGGACGGCCTGCTCCGGTGTGGCCTGCGCCAATGGTCACCACGGCGCCTCCGGGGTCGCTCCCGATGCTCAGTTGATGCCGATTCGCTACGCATCGCCGCTTGGATCTCAAGCTGAGGCTGACGCGTTCGTCTGGGCGGCGTCCCACGGAGCCGATGTCATTTCATGCAGCTGGGGGCCAGAGGACGGAGATTGGTGGGATCCCAACGATCCTGCTCACCGGCAAATGGTGCCACTCCCGGACTCAACCCGTGTGGCCATTGATTGGGCGATTGCCAATGGCCGGAATGGGAAAGGCTGTGTCATTACCTTTGCGGCAGGAAACGGGAATGAAAGTGTCGATAATGATGGATATGCGAGCTATGAAAAAGTGATTGCCGTTGCCGCCTGTCATGCCAAAAACAAAAGGAGTGCGTACAGCGATTTCGGTAATGCGGTGTGGTGCACTTTCCCGAGTAATGACACGGTGCTTCCTGTTCCTGGAATTTGGACGACGGATCGCTCAGGCACAGCCGGCTATAACCCCGGGCAGGTCAGCCGTGGCGATGCGGTGGGGAATTATGTGAATGATTTCGGCGGGACCTCGAGCGCCTGCCCGGGCGTTGCCGGGGTGGCAGCCTTGGTCCTCTCAAGAAACCCTTCGCTGCGGTGGGACGAGGTCAAAGACATCCTCAAGCGGTCTTGCGATCCTATCGATGCAGCCGGGGGGAATTATAATGCGCAGGGCCATAGCCCATTTTACGGCTACGGCAAGGTGAACGCGAAGCGAGCGGTTGAACTGGCTGCACCAGTAGTCGCGATTCCGACATCGATGCATACGGCTACCAGGCTCGTGCCGATTCGCGATCTTAAAACCTCGACTATTTCGGTCACGATCGGGGAGACGGCGGTGATGTCGGCGGTGACAGTCAGTATCGACATCGAGCATACCTATGTCGGTGATCTCGTCATCAAGCTCGCGCCGCCTTCATCCACTCGTGTCGGCGCGATTCTGTTGCATAATCGCCAAGGGGGCGGGTCGGACAACCTCAAGACGACCTATGACATCGCAAATACCCCGGCCTTAGCGGCTCTTGCCGGGAAGAAACCTCAAGGTAGATGGCGGCTGACTGTGGCGGATAAGGCGCGAGCTGATGAGGGACGGATTCTTCAGTTCTCGGTCTTGCTCAGCCTGTAGCTCTTGGAGTCCGATCGGTTTGTTGTAAGCGATTGCTTCGGGCGGGGAGTAGGGCCTGGAGCATGGACGATGCTCACCAGGGTTGATCCTGTGATGTGGGAGAGAGGAGTCACCTACAGGCAATATCGAGTGGGATGCCTCGTTAATCTGTTGGATCGTTGCTGGCAGTGCCTCGTAATAACTTTTCAGTATGGCATGAGAGAACATCAGCTCTCTCATGGATAGAAGGAGTTTGTCATGGCACGCACAAGACCTTTGAGAAGACGTAGCGTTTCGAGAAAAAAACAAACTACGTCGCGAGCAGCCAGAACACGAGCGGCTGCTCGCGTAGAGATGCCGGGCCTTGCCATCGAAAATAATCGGCTTGTGGGAGCGGATGTGTCCTTCGTCGAGACTCCAAACAAAGGTGGCGACATTTCTCCGCGCTACCTCGTGTTCCATTATACGGCCGGCAAGAGCGCTCAGAGCTCGATCGACTGGCTGACGAATCCGGAGGCGAAGGCGTCGGCGCACCTCGTTCTGGCCAGAGATGGGTCGATCTGCCAGCTTGCGCCGTTCAACATCAAGACGTGGCACGCCGGAATCAGTTATTGGGACGGGTTGAGTGGTCTGAATAGTTGTTCTATCGGGATAGAGATGGACAATGCGGGTCCACTGAAGAAGGTCGGAGACAAGTATCAGGCGTGGTTCGGTGCGCTGTATGCGGAAGATGAAGTCCTCTATGCCAAGCACAAGTTCGATGAGGAGCCACGCTGGTGGCATGCCTACACGGAGATTCAGATCCAGCGGGCGTTAGCACTCGCACAGCTTCTTGTTCGGCACTATGACCTGAAGGGCGTGGTGGGGCATGAAGATATCGCTTCCGACCGAAAGCGGGATCCCGGCCCGGCCTTTCCGTTGGGCCATGTCCGCGCCGCGGTGCTGGGTCGTATAGCAGAGGAACGGGAGCGCTATGAAGTGACGGCCTCCGCACTGAATATTCGAAGTGGTCCTGGCGTGGAATTTCCGTTCGTTGCCGAACCCCTAAAGAGAGGAGCTACTGTGGCGCTCCTGGAGAAACGTGACCGCTGGAGCAAGGTGGAATTAGTGGAGAATGGAGATATTGAAGGATGGGTGCACAATAAGTTCCTGTCAGAGGTCTGAGGTTTCATGACGCTGGCTCCCAGAAGAGCAGTGTGATCGAGTTTTTCCATGAAAGGGAGTCGCGGCGTTCTTGCACGGAAGATACATGTCAGCGACAATCACGCTGCTGTTTTGCTTTCAAGGAGGTATTTATTATGACGTGGCTCAAAATCTTATGATTCTCTTGAAGAAGCTTGTCGTACAGTCAACTTAATGTGAAGGCAGTGTTTTCGCGACTGTGCGCTTACTTTTCATATGGTTAGGCGGGCGCACCTCTCATCCGATATCTTTGCTAGGCCTTTTGAACAAAGTTGCTTAGTTCCTCTGGTGTATTGAGTCATCCAGCTGATTTCGTTAGAATCCTCCTCCTTTACAATTGTTTCTCACCATTCTGAAGGAGTGACGTCATGGCAAAGGTGCTCGAAGGTCCCGGGATGGGGCTGATGAAGAAGTGGGGTATCACGGTCCCCAACTATGTCGTCGTCACTTCGGTTGACGAATTGACAAAGCTCGGTCAAGCCAATGAATGGCTGAAGAAATCCAAGTTGGTGGTCAAGGCGCATGAAGCGCTCGGCTCCCGGTTCAAGCTTGGATTGGTGAAGGTCGATCTGGATTTCAAGGCGGCGGAAGCGGCCGCGAAGGAGATGCTCGGCCGCCACGTCGGCAGCATCACCGTCTCGCAAGTGATCGTGTCTGAAATGATTCCGCACAAAGAAGAATATTATTGTGCGGTGAAGTCTACCCGTGAAGGGACGGACATTCTGGTCGCGAATTGCGGCGGTATCGAAGTCGAGTCGAATTGGGATCGCGTGAAGCAGTTAGCCTTGGAAGTCGGGCAGCAGCCCACGGCGGCGGCGCTTGAGAAGGTGGCGAAGGATGCGGGCTTTACCGGTCCGCTCGTGAAAAAGATGGCCGATTTTGCCGGTAAAATGTTTGCCTGTTTCGACAGTGAAGATGCGCAGTATTTGGAAGTGAACCCCGTTGTGTTGCGCGAACAAGATAGTGAATTGATCGCCTTGGATGCGGTCACGCTTCTCGACGGCGATGCTAAGTTCCGGCACCCAGATTGGAACTTCGCCTTTGCCGCAGAATTTGGCCGTGCCTATTCCAAGCACGAAATGGAAGTCATGGCGGTCGACTCTAAGATCAAGGGGTCGGTCAAATTTATCGAGATTCCAGGCGGAGATACGGCGATGCTCCCGGCAGGCGGCGGCGCGAGCGTCTACTATTCTGACGCGGTGGTGGCTCGTGGCGGTAAGCTTGCAAACTACGCTGAGTATTCGGGTGATCCACCAGATTGGGCGGTTGAAGTGTTGACCGACAAGGTTTGCTCATTGCCCGGGATCAAGAACATCATCGTCGGCGGGGCAATTGCCAATTTCACCGACGTGGTGAAGACATTCGGCGGCATCATCAACGGATTCCGCAAGGCGAAGTCCGAGGGGAAGCTCAAGGGCGTGAAGATCTGGGTGCGTCGCGGAGGCCCGCGAGAGAAGGAAGGTCTCGACGCGATGCGCGCGCTCAAGGACGAAGGGTTCGACATCAACGTCTTCGACCGCCATACGCCGCTCACCGACATCGTTGACAAGGCGCTCCAGACGAAATAGCCATGCCGTCCATGGCCAACTGAATATATAAGGGGAGATCCCGATGAGCATCCTGGCAAATAAAGATACCTATGTGGTCATTCAGGGCGGGGTTGCAGGCGTCAACGCCGCGCGCCGAATGGCCGAGTTTTGCTACCTGATCAAACGTTCGCTGAACGTCCTGGCCTTCGTCTATCCGCCTGATGCCGGCAAGACGCACGAGATTCCCTACGGCAGCGGCCTGGTGGCCGTCCCCATCTATAAGACTGTCGCGGAAGCCACCAAGAACCATTCCCAGATCAACACCAGTCTTGTGTACATCGGTGCGGATCGTGCGCTGAAGGGCGGGATGGAAGCCTTGGACGACTCACACATCAAGGTGGTCTCCATGATCACCGAGGGTGTGCCTGAAAAGGATGCCAAGATCCTGGGCCGTCATGCGACCAAGCTCGGGAAGGTGTTCAATGGCCCTTCGTCGATCGGTATTGTATCGGCCGGTTCCTGCCGCCTCGGCGTGATCGGCGGCGCGTTCGACAACCTGGTGCTGTCGAAGCTCTACCGTGAAGGCTCTTTTGGTGTCATCACCAAGTCGGGCGGTCTGTCCAACGAAATTATCTGGATCTGCTCGCAGTTTGCCGACGGTATCACGACAGCCATCGGCATCGGCGGCGATGCCTATCCGGGAACCGACTATGTGAGTTATCTCGAAATGTTCGAGAACGATCCCCAGACGAAGGCGGTCATCATCGTCGGCGAAATGGGTGGCGATCTCGAAGAGCGGGCCGCCGAGTGGTACGGTGCCAAGAAGCGTCGCGTCAAGTTGATGGCCGTGGTCTCAGGATTCTGCCAGGAAAGTCTCCCGAAGGGGATGAAGTTCGGTCACGCCGGCGCGAAAGAAGGTTTGAAGGGCGAAGGGTCGGCCCGTGCCAAATCCGATGCCCTGAAAAATTCCGGTGCGATTGTCCCGGCGACATTCGGGGCCTTGGGCCCGGCGATCAAGGAAGCCTATCAGGAGATGTTGAAGTCCGGTCAGGTGAAAGAGCCGGTCGAGCCTGCGTCATTGCCGAAGTTGCCGAAGACGATTGAAGCGGCCATGAAGGCCGATGAAGTCATGGTGGCCCCGCTGATTCGTACTACGATCAGTGATGACCGCGGCGACGAACCCTGCTATGACGGGTATCCGGCCTCCGAGCTCATCAATAAAGGCTACGAAATCCCCCACGTCGTGGGACTGCTGTGGGATAAGCGTTTGATCTCCAAGCAAGAAGCTGAAATCATCAAGCGCATCATGATGCTGTCGGCTGATCATGGTCCCTGCGTCAGCGGGGCCTTGGGGACGATTATCGCAGCCTGCGCCGGGATAGGCCTGTCCCAGTCGGTCGCAGCAGGACTGATCATGATCGGGCCCCGTTTCGGTGGCGCCGTGACCGATGCCGGACGCTATTTCAAGCATGCCGTCGACAACAAGATGACGGTGGATGAGTTCCTGGTCTATATGAAGAAGAACCATGGTCCTGTGCCGGGGATCGGCCATCGCGTCAAGAGTCTGCGGAATCCGGACAAGCGGGTGAAGGAACTGGTCGGGTACGTCAAGAGTTTGAACATGAAGACCCCCTGCCTGGATTTTGCGCTCGAAGTGGAGAAGATCACCTCGGTGAAGAAGGACAACCTGATCCTCAACGTGGACGGCACGATGGCGGCGGTGCTCGTGGATATCGGCTTCCCGGTCGACAGCTTGAACGGTTTCTTCATCCTTTCGCGCACGATCGGGTTGATCGGGCATTGGGTGGATCAGAAGCGTCAGGACAGCCGCTTGATCCGGCTGTTCGATTATTTGGTCAATTACGCGGCTCCCAAGCGCCGAGAAGTGCCGCCATTAAAGTAGGCAAGTGGTGCGAGGCGTGCGGCAAGGGGCTGACTCCCTCCCGCCTCTAGCCTCGTGTCTCTGGCCCGTAAGTAAGGAGATAAATCATGTCGATGGATCTTGCGAAAAACCTCTATACGAAGATGCCGGACGTGTTCGCCAAGGCCCGGAAGAAGTTCGGTCGTGGCCTGACCCTGTCGGAGAAGGTGCTGGTTGCGCACGCGGACAATTTCGATACGCAGACGTGGGAGCGCGGCAAGGCGATGTTGGCCTTGCGACCCGATCGCGTGGCGATGCAAGACGCAACGGCCCAGATGGCTATTTTGCAGTTCATGCAGGCCAACAAGAAGCAGGCGGCGGTGCCGAGCACCATTCATTGCGACCACTTGATTCGTGCCGAAATGGGCTCAGAGAAGGACCTGCTTCGTGCGGTGGACGAGAACAAGGAAGTCTATAATTTCCTCGCTTCGGCTGCGAAGAAATACGGCATTGGTTTTTGGAAGCCTGGCGCCGGGATCATTCACCAGGTGGTGCTGGAGAACTATGCATTTCCCGGAAGCTTGATTATCGGTACCGACTCCCACACGCCTAACGGCGGCGGGCTCGGCGGGTTGGCGATCGGTGTCGGCGGTGCGGACGCCGGTGAAGTCATGGCCGGTTTGCCATGGGAAGTCCTCCATCCGAAACTGATCGGCATCCGTCTGACCGGCAAGTTGAGCGGCTGGACCTCAGCCAAGGACGTGATCCTGTATCTTTGCGGCCTGCTCACGGTGAAGGGCGGCACGAACAAGATCGTCGAGTACTTCGGCCCCGGTGCAGAAACCATCAGCGCAACCGGTAAAGGCACGATCTGTAATATGGGCGCAGAACTGGGCGCCACGACTTCGGTGTTCCCCTTCGATCAGAAAATGGTCGCCTACCTGAACATCACCGATCGTGCCGATCTGGCCAATCTTGCGATGGCGAACAAGGCCTTGTTGGTGGCGGATCCAGAAGTCTATCAGACGCCTGAGAAATACTACGATCAGATCGTCGAAGTCGATCTGTCGACGCTCGAGCCCCATGTCGTCGGACCCCATACGCCGGATCTCGCGCGGCCTATTTCGAAGATGGCGGCGGAAGCCAAGGAGAAGGGCTACCCGGTTGAACTCAAGGCGGCGCTCATCGGAAGCTGCACCAATTCATCCTATGAAGACATTAGCCGTTCAGCCCACATCGCCCGGCAAGGATTGAAGGCGGGGCTCAAGGCCAAGGCCTCGTTCCTCGTGTCGCCTGGCTCCGAGCGCATTTATCACACGATGAAGCGCGACGGGTTTTTGGATACATTTGAGCAATTGGGCGGCACGGTCTTGTCCAACTCTTGTGGGCCCTGTATCGGGCAATGGAAGCGGGCCGACGGCGTGAAGGGGAAAGCGGATTCAATTGTCAGTTCCTTCAATCGGAATTTCCCCGGCCGCAACGACGGCATCAGTGAGACCCTGTCGTTCCTCGCGAGCCCTGAAATTGTGACCGCCTATGCCATTTCTGGCGACTTAAACTTTGATCCGGTCAATCAGACGCTCAAGGGAGCGGATGGGAAGGCGTTCAAGTTCGAGCCGCCGCAAGGCGAAGAACTTCCAGCCAAGGGCTTTGCGAAAACTGAAGAGGGCTTTGTGGCACCGGCCGCAAACGGCGACGGTTTGACCGTCGACGTTCCTCCGACCAGCGAGCGACTCCAACTATTGCAGCCGTTTCCGCGTTGGGACGGCAAAGATTTCGAGAAGCTCCCCCTGTTGATCAAGACGAAGGGAAAGACCACGACCGATCACATTTCTCCGGCCGGACCGTGGCTCAAGTTCCGCGGCCATCTCGATAAAATCAGCGACAACATGTTCCTGGGCGCCAACAATGCGTTCTTCCCAGAGCCTGGCAAAGGCACGGATGTGTTGACCGGGGAGACCGGCTTGACCATGGCGCAGATCGCTCGACGATATAAGGCGAAAGGCATCGGCTCGATCGTGGTCGGCGACGAGAATTACGGCGAGGGCAGTAGCCGGGAACATGCGGCTATGTCGCCGCGCTTCCTCAATGTGCGCGTCGTGATTACCAAGAGCTTCGCGCGCATTCATGAGACGAATTTGAAGAAACAGGGGATCTTGGCGTTGACCTTCGCTGACCCGAAGGATTACGAGAAGATTGAGCAACAGGACCGCATCAGCGTGACGGGGCTTAGCAGCCTGGCTCCCGGCAAACCGGTGCAGGTGACGATACATAAGACGGATGGCACTTCGCTCACCATCCAGGCGAACCACAGCATTACCGATCAGCAGATTGCGTGGTTCAAAACTGGTTCCGCGTTAAACGCGCTGAACTGACAACGAGCAACAGAGGAATAATCATGACGACCAAGGCATCTAAGATCATTTACACGAAGACGGACGAAGCGCCGATGTTGGCGACCTATTCGTTCTTGCCGATCATCAATGCCTTCAGCAAGGCAGCCGGCGTGTCGGTCGAGCTGCGGGACATCTCTTTGGCCGGGCGTATCATTGCCTTGTTTCCAGATTATTTGACGCCTGAGCAGAAGCAGTCGGACGACCTGGCGGAGTTGGGAGCGTTGGCCAAGACCCCGGAGGCCAATATCATCAAGCTGCCGAACATCAGCGCCTCGCTTCCCCAGTTACAAGAGACCATCAAGGAGTTGCAGGGCCAGGGGTATAAACTGCCCGAGTATCCGGAAGTTCCGAAAGACGACAAAGAGAAAGACGTCAAGGCGCGCTACGACAAAGTGAAGGGCAGTGCCGTCAACCCGGTGTTGCGCGAAGGCAATTCCGATCGCCGTGCGCCGCTTTCCGTGAAGGCCCATACCAGGAAGCATCCGCATAAGATGGGATCCTGGAGCGCGGATTCAAAGACCCACGTGTCCCATATGAAGGGCGGGGATTTCCGTTCCAACGAAAAGTCGATGACGGTGGCAGCCGCAACGGACGTGAAGATTGAGTTCGTCGGACAGGATGGCAAGACGACCGTACTCAAGCCGAAGGTGGCGTTGCAGGCCGGAGAAGTCATCGATGCCACGTTCATGAGCGTCAAGGCATTGCGTCAGTTCCTCGAGGAACAGATCGAAGACGCCAAGAAGCGGGGCGTCTTGTTTTCGCTCCACATGAAGGCCACCATGATGAAGATCTCGGACCCCAAGATCTTCGGCCATGCGGTGACGGTATTCTACAAAGACGTATTCGAAAAGCACGGCGAGACGCTCAAGAAGCTGGGGGTGGATCCAGACAATGGTCTCGGCGACCTCTATGCCAAGATCAAGGCCTTGCCGGACGATCAGCGCAAAGCGATCGAAGCCGACATCCAAGCGGTCTACCAGAAGCGGCCTCCCATGGCGATGGTGAATTCCGACAAGGGCATCACCAACCTGCATGTGCCCAGCGACATCATCATCGACGCCTCTATGCCGCCGGTCATTCGCGATAGCGGTAAGATGTGGGGCCCGGACGGGAAGGCGGCGGATGCCAAATGTGTGATCCCGGATGCCAGCTATGCGCCGGTCTATCATGAAGTGATCGAGTCCTGTAAGAAGCATGGAGCCCTCGACCCGAAGACGATGGGCAGTGTACCCAACGTCGGTCTTATGGCACAGGCGGCCGAAGAATACGGTTCGCACGATAAGACATTCAAGGTATCGGGCAACGGGACGATCCGCGTGGTCGATGCCTCAGGAAAGACGTTGCTGGAACATAAAGTGGAAGAGGGCGATATCTGGCGCATGTGCCAGGTGAAGGATGCGCCGATTCGCGATTGGGTCAAGCTGGCGGTGACTCGTGCGAAGGCCACCGGAGCTCCGGCGATCTTCTGGTTGAACAAGGACCGGGCGCATGACGCGCAATTGATTGCGAAGGTCGAAACCTACTTGAAGGATCACGATACCAAAGGACTCGACATCCGGATCATGACGCCGGCCGATGCGACGCGCCTGTCGTTGGAGCGGATCAGAGAAGGCAAGGACACGATTTCCGTGACGGGGAACGTTTTGCGAGACTATCTGACGGACCTGTTCCCGATTCTCGAAATCGGAACCAGCGCCAAAATGTTGTCGATCGTTCCGCTGCTCAACGGCGGCGGCCTGTTCGAAACCGGCGCCGGCGGATCCGCGCCGAAGCATGTACAGCAGTTTCAGGAAGAGGGGTATTTGCGCTGGGATTCGCTCGGTGAATTCTTGGCGCTGGCCGCGTCATTAGAGCATTTGGCTAAAGTGGCGAACAATCCAGCCGCGAAAATGTTGGCGGACACGCTGGATCAAGCCAACGCCAAGTTCCTGGAGAGCAACAAATCTCCGGCCCGCAAGGTCGGCGAGATTGACAACCGCGGCAGCCATTTCTATCTCGCGTTGTATTGGGCACAGGCCTTGGCCCAACAGACGCAGGACAAGAATCTGCAAGCGCGTTTCGTGAAGATTGCGAAGGAAATGGCGGACAACGAAGCCAAGATTTCCGGTGAGTTGCTCGCGGCACAAGGCAAGCCGGTCGATGTCGGTGGGTACTATCATCCTAACGACGCGAAGGCGACAAAGGCGATGCGCCCGAGTGCGACGTTGAATGCTATCGTGGATGCGATTGCATAGAAAAGCCGTCAGCGGTCAGCTGTCAGCGATCAGTCGACGGGAATCCGAAGGCTGAACGCTGATGGCTGAGAGCTGATAGCAGATGTTGGAGAGCATGGTACAAGAAGACAGCAACGTTATCGATCAGCCGGAAGTCATCCGGCACAAGATGGTCACGGTCGAAATCGCCGGCAAGAAGTACGAAGTGCCGGAGGGGATCACGATCATCAAGGCCCTCTGGTACTCCGGGCAGGAAGTCGTCCGAGGGGCCGGCTGTCTCGGCGGCTTCTGCGGCGCCTGTGCAGCCTACTATCGGACCAAGGACGATCCGAAAGTGCGCACCTGCCTGGCCTGCCAAATGGCGGTGCAAGACGGCATGTCGATCACGATGATGCCGCCGTTTCCCGCCCGCAAGGCGACCTACGACATTCAGGCCCTCAAAGATCCGAAACAAGACCTCTTCAATCTCTATCCCGAAGCGCCGCTCTGCCGGAACTGCAACGCCTGCACTGAAGCCTGCCCACAGAAGATCGACGTGCGGGAGGGAGTCTGGAAAGCGGTCTTCGGCGATTTCAAAAGCGTCTCCGAGATGTTCATGGATTGCGTGATGTGCGGCATGTGCACGCCGGTCTGTATCGCGGACATCGCTCCCAATCTGGTGGCCCTGTATGTGAGTCGGGCGCAGGGGGCTCATTTCACCGAGAAACCTGTGGGCCTGGATACGCGGATCAAGGAAATTCAGGACGGTCGTTTTACGGATGAATGGGCCAAGATTCTCAAGATGACTGAGAAAGAACTGGCCGATCACTGCGCGACGGTCAAGTAGCCTAACAAGTCATCAGCCGTCAGCTCTCAGCTTCTGGAGATGAGGCAAAAGCTGAACGCTGATCGCTGAACGCTGAAAGCACATTCATGGACATTCATGCTCTTCAACAGATCGTACACCAGACGCGGGATGCTCGACGCAAGCAGACCTTTCCGAAGCTCTCACCGGTCGATCGCGACCAACTGATTCATCAGTATCATCCGGATTTTCGGGCAAGTGCGTTTCGGCCGATCCGTTTCGGTCCCAATGTGGGGGACAAGACGGCGATCGAGCTGGCGACCTTGCTGGAGGGCGATAGTTCTATTGCCGACGGATTCGATTTGACGCCTCACTACACGACCGATGTGTTGGTGGTGGGCGGTGGTGGGGCTGGTTGTGCTGCAGCGCTTCATGCCCATGGAGCCGGTGCCAAGGTCATGCTGGCGACGAAGCTTCGTCTCGGCGACTCCAACAGCGTCATGGCCCAAGGGGGTATGCAGATTTCGGTGGCACCTGAAGATTCGCCCGTCACGCATTTCGTGGATACGCTGAAGGGCGGCCACATGCAGAACGACCATCAGCTGCTCAAGGTGATGGTCGAAGAAGGTCCGTCGATTGCGAAATGGCTCTTGAGCCTGGGTGTGTTGTTCGATCGTGACGGAGACGGGAATCTCCATGTCAAAAAAGGCGGCGGGAGCTCAAAGCCTCGCCTCCTGACCTGCTCCGACTACACCGGCCTTGAAATTATGCGGGTGCTCAAGGACGAGGTCCTGAATCAGAAGATTCAGCTACTCGAGTTCTGCGCTGCGGTCGAGCTGACGAGTGATGCCAATGGTCATTGCACCGGCGCCATTTTCAAAGACCTCGACAACCAGCGCCACGTCGTCGTCGCAGCCAAGTCTGTCATTCTGGCGACGGGCGGGATCGGCCGGCTCCATATTCAGGGGTTCCCGACCAGCAATCATTACGGTGCGACAGGTGACGGACTCTGCTTATCCTATCGGCTTGGCGCGAAACTCATGCATGTGGATACGTTCCAGTATCACCCTTCAGGCGCCGTCTATCCCGAACAGCTCATCGGGGCCTTGGTGACAGAAGGCATCCGGTCAGAAGGTGGACAGTTGGTCAATGCGAAGGGCGAACGGTTCGTCAACGAACTGGATACCCGTGATGTCGTCTCGGCGTCGATTATTCGGGAATGCGAAGAGGGACGGGGCATTCGAACCATGTCCGGGCGAGTCGGTGTCTGGCTCGACACCCCGCTGCTCGATGCCGCAAGCGGCCCCGGTACGATGGAGAAGCATTTCCCTGCGATGATGCTGCAGTTCGAGCGATTCGGTATCGACATCAGCAAAGATCCCGTGCTGATCTATCCCACGTTGCATTATCAGAACGGTGGGGTGAAGATCGACACGAATTCAGAGACCGACGTGAAGAATCTCTTTGTGGCGGGAGAAGCGTCCGGTGGATTGCATGGGCGCAATCGATTGATGGGAAATTCCCTGCTCGACCTGATGGTCTTTGGTAAACGGTCGGGATTGACGGCCGCGGCGCGTGCGGCTGCCGTGCCACAGGGGAAATTGACGGTCGAGCATCTGAAAGCATTCCGCGCCGAAGCGAAAAAGCATGGCAATGCGAGCGGAGTCGTCTCGCCCATGATCCTGCCGGCATACACAAGAAAAGAATAAGGCTAGCGGCTTGAGGCCAGAGGCAAAGGGTGAGAGGAAGTCTCGCCCCGTGCCCCTCGCCTACGACTGAAGGGAGCGATATGGACGTTCATGAGTTCCAGGCTAAGCAATTGTTCGGGCAATTCGGGATCACGGTTCCGCGCGGGAAAGAGATCACCTCGCCCGAAGCGGGCGCCGCATGGGTGGCAGAGCTCAATACCCCGGTGTTTGTCGTCAAGGCACAAATCCATGCAGGCGGACGCGGTAAAGCCGGCGGCGTGAAGATTACCAAGGATAAGGCGGCTGTTCCAGGCCTGGTCAAGGAACTCATCGGTAAGACGCTCGTCACCCACCAAACCGGTCCCAAGGGGCGGGAAGTGCGGCGATTGCTGATCGAAGAGGGCGCGGCGATTGCCAAGGAATTGTATGTGAGCATCGTCGTCGATCGGGATAGTGGATGGCCTGTGTTTATCGCGAGTACAGAAGGCGGGATGGAGATCGAAGAGGTCGCCGCCCATACGCCGGAGAAGATTATCCGCGAAGCGATCGACCCGGCCGTCGGGTTTCAAGGCTACAACGGGCGAAACATCGCGTTTGCGCTCGGGCTTCCTGCCATGGAGCCAGCCGTGGTGAATCCCTTCGTGCAAATGCTCGGGAATCTCTATCGCATGTTCATGGAGAAGAATGCGGCGATGGTGGAGATCAATCCGTTGGTCATCACCAGCGACAAGAAACTCATTGCGCTGGACGGCAAGGTGTCGTTCGACGATAGTGCGTTATTCCGGCATGCCGATGTGCAGCAGATGCGCGACCTCCATGAAGAAGATCCGCTTGAAGTTGAAGCGGGAGAAAATAATCTGAACTACGTGAAGCTGGACGGCAACATCGGTTGCATGGTGAATGGCGCGGGTTTGGCCATGGCCACGATGGACGTGATCAAGCTGGCAGGCAGCGAGCCTGCGAACTTTCTCGATGTCGGCGGTGGCGCGACCAAGGAAACCGTGGCGGCTGGATTCCGGATCCTGCTCAAGGATCCGAACGTCAAGGGCATCTTCATCAACATTTTCGGCGGAATCGTTCGTTGCGAACGGATCGCTAACGGAGTGATCGAAGCGGCGAAAGAAGTGAAGATTACGGTGCCATTAGTCGTCCGGCTCCAAGGCACGAACGCGGAAGAAGGCCGTAAGTTGCTGGCCGAGTCCGGTCTCAAGTTGGAAGTGGCCGACGATCTGTGGGAAGCGGCGCAAAAAATTGTGAAGTTGACGGGTAAAGCGGCGTAAGAGGAAGAGTGGAGGCACAGGGTTGATCCCCTGTGCTCGCGCAACGCGCGCCCTCAGAAGGGCCTCGTTGGACGCGCGCAGTGGGGGCTCAATCCTGCGCCTCCTAAAAACCGTTTCCCGGTCTAGGGGGAAGTGGAAAAAGAAAGAAATGAGGATATCGTGAGCATTCTCGTTAATAAGCATACGCGGGTGGTGGTGCAGGGGATCACGGGCAAGGAAGGCTCGTTCCATGCGACGCAGTGCAAGGCCTACGGGACGCAGGTCGTTGCGGGCGTGACGCCGGGCAAGGCCGGGCAAGAGGTCGAGGGCATTCCCGTATTCAATACGGTGCGCGATGCCGTGAAGAAATCCCAGTGCGACACCTCGCTGATCTTCGTGCCTCCGCCGTTTTGCGCCGATGCGATTCTGGAAGCGGCCGATGCCGGCGTGAAGTTGATCATCTGTATTACCGAAGGCATCCCGGTGAACGACATGGTCAAAGTGAAGCGCGCGCTGTATGGCCGCGATGTTCGTTTAATCGGACCGAACTGCCCAGGCGTGATAACGGTCGATGAAGCGAAGATCGGTATCATGCCCGGCTTCATCCATAAGAAGGGGATCGTCGGTGTCGTCTCCCGCAGCGGGACCCTCACCTATGAAGCGGTCCATCAACTCTCGACGCTTGGACTTGGTGAAACGACCTGCGTCGGCATCGGCGGAGACCCGGTGAATGGGACAGGCTTCGTCGATGTATTGGCCCTGTTCGAGAAAGATCCCGAGACTCAAGGGATCGTCATGATCGGTGAAATCGGTGGCGATGCAGAAGAGAAAGCCGCTGAGTTCATCAAGAAGAATGTGAAGAAGCCGGTCGTGAGCTTCATTGCCGGAATCACGGCGCCTCCAGGCCGCCGTATGGGCCATGCCGGCGCCATCGTGTCCGGCGGCAAGGGTACGGCAGCTGAAAAGATGAAGACACTCGAAGCGGCCGGCGTCCGGGTGGTAAAGAACCCGGCTGAAATCGGCCATGCGATCAAGTTGGCGCTCGGGCGGTAAGCCGATACCTCTTCTCGTCGTCTGTAAGACATTCAGTGAATGTGGGGATGGGTGAATGATCACCGCATCCCCACTTCGCATGTTGATCCCTCACCTGCTCTTTGCTCTCAATTCATCGGAGCCTCGTTATTTCCCTTCTTCTGTCCCGCTATTCGTGTTACGCTGATCGCATGCGTGTATTTCTGATCCATGTGCGCGATCCCCAGTTCTACGCCCTCCCGGCAAAAACCAGAGCAAAAAACGGTCGTATCAGAGTCATGGGTTTTCCGCCCATCGGCATCATGTCGCTTTCGTCGGTGCTCAAACAGGCCGGCCACGAATGTGTGATGTTCGATCAGGCGAATCCCGATACGCCGAACGAGGTCATCCTCGAAGAGATCAACCGGCAGCAGCCCGATCTGGTCGGCCTCAGTTTCCTCAGTACCACCAGCTATCCCTACGCGAAGATTTTAGCCCGTCAGATTCGTGCCACCAACCAGAAGGTCAAGCTGGCATTCGGTGGCGTCTTTGCGAGCTTGAATGCCGCATTGGTCAAATTGCAGTGCCCTGAAGTGGACTTTGTCTGTCGAGGAGACGGCGAGCAATTGCTCCTCGACCTCCTTGAAAAGTTCGACGATCCCGCTTCGGTCGCCGGGTTGACCTGGGCCAAGGATGGCCAGGTGGTGCAGAACCCAGGACGACCGATGGAGCGCCATCTCGATCAATGGCCTTTCCCTGACCGCGAAGGCCTTCCGCTCGATTTTGTGGAATCGATGCCGCTCGATGTGCCGGCGGTGCTGTCGATGGAGCGGTTCACCACGATGCAGACGTCACGTGGCTGCCCATGGCCCTGCGTATTCTGCGATATTCCAATTTTCAACGAAGGTAAATGGCGTGCGAGGACAGCCGCGCATGTGGTGCGCGAACTCAAGTACCTCGAAGAATGTGGCTATGGGTCGGTCTATTTCGTCGACGACCATTTTCTTCTGCAGCCCAAGCGCATCGAGGCGATTTGCCAGGGTGTGATGGACGAGAAGCTCACGATTCAGTGGGGCATCGAAGGGCGGGTGGACTCCGTCGCGCAGCATTTGTTCCCCGCCATGGCCAAGGCCCATTGCCGGACGGTGATGTTCGGGATTGAAAGCGGGAGCCAGAAGATCCTCGACCGTCTGAAGAAAGAACAGACGTTGGAGGAAGTGGCCACTGCAGTCAGGAATGCCAAGCAGGCCGGCATCGAGATCGTACATGGATTTTTCACCGTGGGTAACCCCGATGAAACGGTCGAAGATATGAACGCCACGTTCGATCTGGCTTCTAAGCTGCCGCTCGACACCTTCGGCTTCAATCGGCTCTGTGTCTATCGCGGAACTCCGCTGTGGCAGGAATATGTGAAGCGCGGCTTGGTCAGCGAAACCACCGATTGGTACAAGTATTTCAAGTGCTCGGAGATCGATCCAACCTGCTTGCCAGGCGAAGTGATCAACGAGGTTCGCCGTCAGGGGCTCAAGCGGCTGTTTATCTATAAGCTCCTGCACTATCCGCTGCAAACGTTCCGGTTGCTACGACGATTTTTGCGTTTCATGCCGGCGCGTGACGTGGGCTACCTGATCATCAAGCCGTTCCTGGGCCAGAAGAAGGGCGCCACGAAGGCGGAGGTGCTTTCGCGGGCGGTCGAGCATGGCGAGATGAAGGATGCGGCGGCACAGATGACGCAGATGACGGACGAAGTGCTTCAGCATGTGATGGAAGAATCGCGGCTGGAACGGTTACGCATTCAGCAGGAAGCGGAAGGGTCGCGCGAGTTACCCATGGTCCACAGTCGCTAAGGCAGGATGCTGAACCCGTCCGCCAGCATCGTTCTCGGTTCGCAAGAATCCTCAACGTACCCCTGAGGGTACGCCTCCGGTTCTTGCTTCTCCTGCGGCCTTGCTGGACGAACGTGTTGAGCATCCTGCAAGTCCGTTCTCCTGCTACACCGCAATCCCCCAGATCTGTTTCGCCGCCAACCCAATTGCATAGCTCACGCTCACCGCGAGAGTGATGATCACGAGGTTCAGCAGGATCCGGCGTTTCATCTCCATCCCTGACAAGAACGCAAGAACTGAAGACACGAGGATGACCATGGTGCCAGCCGTCAGGACGGACACCAGTGCGTCCTTTGCACCAAAGAGCACCGGGAGCACCGGCACCAATGCGCCGATGACATAGGCGCTACCGACAAATAACGCTGACGTTAACGGCTGTTCTTGCATCTCTGCTGAGCCGGTCTCCTCTCCAAGGAATCTCTTCTTCGCCGCCTCCATGGCGCGCACTTCTTTTTCTGAATTCAGCGCCAGAAACGCCCCGGCTGCCATCGACAATGCACCGGCCACCGCCGTGGTCGAGGCGGCGATCAAGACGGTCGCGGCGTCACCAAAGGCGCCGAAAAATCCGCTGACTGCACCGAGGATTTCCACTAAGCCGTCATTGAGGCCCAGGAAGATATTTCGGATCTTTTCGGGATTGATTTTTCGCTCGGTCAGTTTCGTGACGAGCACATCCTCATGTTTGAACTCGTCTTGCAGAATCCCTTTGAGGGCTTCGCCCAGGGGTTGGCCTTGGTAGGAGTTCCAGAGGGCGAGATACTTTCTGACCCCGTAGACTTCGATGGCTTCCAAGACGAGATGGACCGCGGTGGAGCCGAACAGGCGGCAGAGCCATATAAAGCACCACAGCTTCAGCCGACGCCCCAGGTTGAGACGTTCCAACTGCATGTCGAAGAATTTCTGCCAGAAGGCCAGGTGCCTTGTTTCGATCAGCACTAATTCACCCAGTGTATTTTTGGCATCCACATCTGCCGAAATATCCCGCAGTGCTTTGTAGAGCGAAAGGTCGAAGAGCTCATCAAGGATGAGCAGTCGTGCGAGCGTGGGGTCGTATCGATGAGGGGTCGGCATCATGCCATTCCAACGGCTTGAATTCGTTGAAAGATCGGCTGCTGGTCGGGAGGATTATAACAGAGACCCAGCGGGTTCTCGCCCACAAACTCCAGCCGCCAGGCGGTGGCTTAGATCCGATGTTCTGTGGGCTATCGAGGGCCTGCTATACTTCGGAAGAACTCGTTCTTCTTCGTTCTACTCGGTCGTGCACGGATAGATTATGAGCCGGACGTATGAAAGGGTGCTGACGATATGACGCAGAAGCGGGAATTCTTCAGAGTCGCGATCGAACGGAATGGCCAGATCAGTCGAGGGGCTGAGGTTGTTCCGTGCGAAGTGCTCGACCTTACGGAAAAGGGATTTCAAATTCGCACGGACCTTGCTGGCGCAATTGGAGATAGGCTTGAACTTGAGTTCCAGCTGACCAAGGCAGCCTCGATCCACTGCACGGTCGAGATTACCCATGCAGCGGCCCCTCAATTCGGCGCACGCATCACGAGGATTTCTCCTGAGCATCAGGGCCACCTTTCGCAATTCATCGAACAATTGAATCTACTCAATCTCACCGGGTTCTAATTCATGGCCACGCCTTCCGAAAAGTCGAGCGGTTCGTCAGGGGAACCGCATGCCGCCGAGCCATACTTCTATCTCCTCAGCGCAATCCTGCTGCTCAGCACCGTGCCGTCCGTGACGAAGGCTGTCTTCCTGCACAGCGCGGTTGATCCACTCGGGATGGCGTTCATCAGAGTGATGAGCGGATTCATCTTTCTGCTTGCGGTGACCTTTGCCCAGGACCGCAGAGGGCTGAGCGCCCTGACAGCCGAGGATCTGCTCAGGCTGACCCTGTTGGGAGGGCTCGGTGTGGGTTCGTATGTGATCGCGGCCTGGGGCCTTCGGCTCACCAGCGTCACCCATTATATTGTGATCTACAGTCTGCTCGCACCACTCACAGCACTTCTCAGCGTGCTGATGGGAAAGAGCCAGAGCAACTCCCTCAAGATGATCGGCATTGCGATTTCTCTGTTGGGGGGTGGGATAGCCATGTCAGAGAAGCTGGCACATTTTCAAACAGATTTTGGATTCGGCGACCTGCTGATCCTCCTGTTCACCATCATGATGGCCGCGCACCTGGTTTGGAGCGCCAATATCGTAAAGCGGTACGGGGCCATGACCGCCAATACGGTCATGTTTGGCAGCAGCGCCTGTGCGCTCTTGCTGGTAGCCTCGGTCTGGTCACGGACAACGCTCGACGATTTCTCGATGCCGATTGTTTCCTCCGTGCTCTACATTGGAGTCGCGACGGCCTCCGTCTTTCTCCTGCGCTATCGGGCGCTCCAACGCATCTGTCCCGCCACGGTCGCGGTATACCAGAACATCACCCCTGTGGGTGGGATTATCTTTGCCCACTTCTACTTGGGGGAGCCGATCCAGTTCGTCACCATGGTGGGTGGTCCGATTATTCTTCTCGGCGCTGAAGTGGTTCGCAGAGCCGATCAACTGCAATTGAAGCCCAGCTAGCCAGCTCCGCCGTTCTTCCGCGCCGGGGTGGCGGGTGCGACGGCTGAGGTTGTCCCACCTTGATGCGTGGTTCCCTCCCTCTCCAGCCTATAGAGATCCTATCCCTGTCGGCTACCTGATGCCTGCTGTACTATCTCGGAATGGATAACTAGAACTAGGGGATCGTTGGTGTGGTGGCGATTATAGATGTTTGGTTGAAGGCTCTAGCTGGTGCAGCTGTTCGGCCGAGCGGAGTCGAATCTTGAAAATCACCCGGCGGCTTTTCTCTCGATTGACGATCGCCGGCGCATCATAGATCAGATCTTGTCTGCCACGGCCGGTCGCCGACGTGATTTCTTGAAAACATTGATAGGCTGATGGCACGTTAGCCTGCACGATCTCCATCCCCTTCACCATGACTGCCAGCGAACGCTCCTGGCTCAATTTCAAATTAAAAGCATCGCTGCCGTGATCATCGGTATGGCCTTCGATGGCGAGCGAGTCGATTTTGTCGTGCAGCGGACCGCATAAGGCCCCCACGTAGAAGGGGAGGGCATCCGCGAGAAACTGATCCGAGGTCGAGGACAACGTGCTCTTTCCGAACTCAAACGTCAGCCGGTTTTCCGGGACTACGATCAGGAGCGCGAGTGGGTCGCGGGGGTCCGCATCGAGCGAGAGCCCCAATTGCTGAATATGGTCACGGAGAGCGGTCTGCACATCCTGTTTATTTTCTTGCAGCTCAGACTGCGCGGCAGAGGAAGTTTTGGTGATCTGCGCGGCGAAGAGCAAGATGAACACGACCGCGAGTGAGGTCATGAGATCGGTGATGCCGATGGTGGTGTGGGAGACGCCGGCTCCCTGTGGGGTTGCGCGGGTCATTCGGCAGGCCCTTGCGTGGATACGAGCGATCGCTTCGGCCAGAACCGGCTGCTCTCAGAGCGCCCGCTGCCAGACGCGGTTCGCTGCTGATTGAGCCGGTCCGTCAGGTGGTTCATGAGATCGTCGAGCCTCGCGGTCGCCTGCGTCTGCTGGTTGTGCATCGTCTTGAGCAGCGTCGTGAGTTCATGGATAGAATCGTTCAGCTTGTTCATCGGCGCGGTGAATTCTTCACGGATCACGCGCGGGAGCTCGGTCGTCATGCGGCGTCCGGTTGCCTGCTCATCCTGTTTCAATTTTGTGAAGGATCGAACCGCCGATGTGAGCTCGGCAAGAGGAGCCGTCAGGCTGTCTGTGCCCATTCCTCCCATCCGTTCCCTCGGTTCTCCACCGGCAGCCTGCAGGCCTTTTCCCTGCACTTGATGCGCCGGCGTGAGTTGTTCGAGCATCTGCTCCATGGTTTTTCGGGGAAAGAGTTTGTCGATGAGGCCCAGGAACGAATGGTGTTCGTTCATCAGACGGAAAACCATCGGTTTTTCGATGAGCGTGAATAGATTGGCGGCGATGAGTCCGACGATAGACGTGAGGAATTTTCCGGCCAATCCATTGATGAGCCCTTGAATGCCGACGATCTCCTGTCCCTCCGCGTGAAGTTTGCTGAGACCGATAAATAAGGCGAGGAATGTCAGCAGCAAGCCGATCCCCGTCACCAGAGACGGCAGTTGGCTGTAGAAGGCCAGATTGACGCGATGGCTCAGTAGCGTGTCCTGCGTGAAGATATCTTCCGCGCGGCGGGTGCTGAAAATGCGCGGTTCCACGAACCAGGGGACATGCTCCAGGATCAGGGTCTTGCGGAATTGACCCCAGGGTTGCCGAAACATGGGCTCTTGCTGCATGGCCGTTTCGAGGGTGCTCAGATCGTCGCAGTCAATCCGTTTGGGCGCTGATGTGGGTTGCCCGGCTGGGGCCGTAAGTCCCACCAGCGCACGACTCGTGAAGCGCTCACGATCCAAGTCTCCACGCTCATTCGCCAGGGTGGTCAGCATCGGCCGTAGTCGATCAAACGGACGCTGGGCGCCGGATATTTCCCTGCGTAGCCGCATGACCTGCCAGAGGAAGAAGAGCACGATCCCGAACGACCCAAGCCAGCTCAACATCGGGCTTTGGGGTCCTCCGAAGAAGGAAGCATCACGGCTCAAGAATTCCCACAGACTGGACGTATCGATCATTGCATCCTCAGTTCATGCACGATGGGCGCCTTTGTGCTTCAACGTCAGACATAGCCTTCTCAATTTTCGTGCCGCCCATCACAGAACCAGAATCATTCAGAAGTCCCACGATTTGTCTGCTGCGTGGAATCTGAATATCGCTTGCCGGGCAAAGAATGCCGGTGCTGTCGGCACATTTGTCCCCTCTGAGAACAGAAAGGCCGGCAGGCTGTTTGTCATAGATGGAGGTCGTGGGCACCTTGACAAAATACCTGTATTAACGTACTCCCACTCTCTATTCAGGAGCTTGCGATCCGCAATGCTCCGAGCCTGCGCAGAGGAATGATCTTATCCGCTATGGGAAAGCTGCGTCCGGCTTGCTCATTGTTTCTCCTCATCTTTTCGAGACAGACGTCTCCTTTTTTTTGCGAGGCTACCGGCCATGGCTAGGCATGCTCTTCTTTCCATGACACAGCGATCGATCAACCAGCGTCGAGGGATGTCCCTCGCCATTGTCCTCGGAGCGGCGGCGGCCTATGAGCTGGCATTTGCGTCCCTGTACCAGATAGCGGGCGACGTCGTGGCCGCATTCACCGTGATACCGGTGGCAGTGGCCGGATGGCTGCTGGGGGCTCGTGTTGGCCTTGTTGCCGGACTGCTCGGGAGTGCGTTGAATATCATGAACTTCACTCTGGTTGGGAAGGTCGGGTGGGAAGTTGTGATTAGATGGTGGCCGATTGTGGTCGCGAGCCTCGCGCTTGGGTTGATGGCCGGCTGGGCGGGCGAGCGTGCCGCCCATGCTAAACGAGAGTCTCGTGAATCGAATCAAGAACGGGACAAGTTTTTTGACCTATCCATGGACCTTCTCTGTATCGCAGGAGCCGACGGCTATTTCAAACGGCTTAATCCGGCATGGGAGCGAGCGCTGGGGTTCAGCCGGGAAGAACTGTGCTCGAAACCCTTTATGGAGTTTATTCATCCCGATGACCGTCCGCGTACGAAAGACGTCCTGGAGAAGCTTTCGCGCGGGGAACCGGCCATCAACTTCGAAAATCGATATCGATGCCATGATGGGTCTTATCGATGGCTGACATGGGTGAGCCCGGCTCCGAAACAGGAGCCGCCGATGTTGTATGCGACCGCTCGCGACATCACCGAGCGCAAACGGATCGAAGAGGCGTTGCGCGAGAGCGAGGAGCGTTACCGGCTCCTCACTGACGCCACGTTCGATGGCATCGCCATCCACGATCAAGGGATCATGATCGAAGCGAGTTCAGGTTTGGAACGGATGTTCGGGTATGGCCCGGGAGAACTCATTGGCAAACATGTGCTGGACCTTGTAGCCGATGAATCCCGCGAGATGGTCATCGCCAATATGAGGCAGGGAGGGCAAGGTCCCTACGAATCCGTGGGACGGCGTAAAGACGGCTCAATATTCTATGGAGAAGTCGTCGTCAAACCCTACCGGTATAAGGGGCGGGATGTCCGCCTCGTGGCGGGTCGCGACATTACTGAGCGCAAACAGATGGAACAGGCGCTGTGGCCGGCGAACGATGAGTTGGAACAGCGGGTGGCTCAGCGAACGAAAGAACTCGTGGTGGCGAACGACGCCCTTTGCCACGCCCGAGCATGGCAGCGCGACTTGATCGAAGCGATCCCGGGGATCGTATGGGAGTGCAACGCGCGGACTTGGCGGTTTTCGTTCGTCAACCACCAGGCCGAATTGGTGCTCGGCTATCCCGTGCAGCGGTGGCTCGACGAGCCGGACTTTTGGCAAACCCACATACACCCGGACGATCGAGACGGGGTCATTGAGTATTGCCTCGCATCTTTGCGGGACACACGCAAATACTCGTTCGAATATCGGATGATTGCCGCCGATGGACGAACCGTGTGGCTCCAGGACATTGTGACGGTAGAGACCGACGAGCAGGGCCCGGCGATTCTGCGAGGCATCATGTTGGATATCACCGAGCGCAAGCGGGCGGAGGAGGCATTGCGGGAAAGCGAAGCGCGCTTCCGGAGCCTGTTCGAGGAGGTGCCGATCGCGTATCAATCGCTGGACATCGAGGGGAGGTACCTCGATGCCAACAAGGGACTGTGCACATTACTCGGATACTCCCCTGATGAGCTTCTGGGCAAGCCGTTCGACGACTTTTGGCCCTCTGACACGCGGCAGTTCTTTCCTGATGAACTCAGTCGCTTCATACGGAACGGCGGCGAGACCAAGCATCTCAGGCTCAGGAGAAAGGACGGGAAGGAAATCGCCGTCATCCTGAACGGCCGTGTCCAGCGCGACCTGAAGGGGAACTTTGTGAGGGCGCACTGTATTCTGACCGATATCACGGATCAAAAATTGATCGAGGAGGACTTGCGCCGCTCGAAGATCTTTATCGACTCCGTGCTTGAAAATCTCCCCAGCATGATTTTCGTGAAGGAGGCGAAGGATCTTCGTTTTTTTCGCTTCAATAAGGCAGGGGAGGAGTTGTTGGGATATCGCCGGGATGAACTCTTGGGCAAGAACGACTACGACATCTTTCCAAAAGAGGAAGCCGACTTTTTCATAACCAAGGATCGGGAAGTCCTGCGCAGCGGTTGTCTGCTGGATATTCCGGAAGAGCCCATTCAGACCAGAGGAAATGGATTGCGGTTTCTCCACACGAAGAAGATTCCAATCTGCGGCACCGATGGCACGCCACAATATCTATTGGGCATCTCGGAGGACATCACTGATCGCAAGCAGGCGGAGGAAGCACTTCAGCAGAACGAAGCTCGACTAAATGCAGCGCAGCGCATCGCGCATATTGGAAGCTGGGATCTGGACTTGGTCGAGAATATACTCACGTGGTCCGATGAAATTTACCGTATCTTCGAGATCGATTCCTCGCATTTTGGAGCTTCCTATGCGGCATTCCTTGAGCTGGTGCACCCTGATGACCGCCAATTTGTCAACGAGTCCTATACTGAATCGGTCGCCGATAGGACTTGTTATAATATCGAGCACCGGCTGCTCATGTCCGACGGGCGGGTCAAGTTCATTCACGAGCAATGCGAGACGTTTTACTCGCCGGGTGGCCGCCCAACTCGCTCGATCGGTACGACTCAAGACATCACCGATCGAAAACAGGCGGAAGAGGCATTGCGAAAGAGCGAGGAACAGCTTCGCAAAGTGCTGGAAGAGCGGGAGCAGCTTTCCCAGGACCTCCACGACAACATCATTCAAACCATCTATGCGATTGGGATGAGCCTTGAGGAATGTCGCTATCTCGTTCAAGAAGATCGTCAGACGGCCGACAAGAAGCTGGAGCATGCAGTCGTCTGCTTAAACAGAGTCATTTCAGACGTGCGGATGTATATCGTATGGGACAAGCATGACGAAATCAGCGGGCAGCAGTTCTGTGCGAAGCTGACCGAGCTGGCCGTGACCATGGAGAGCGTGCAGGGGATTCATTTTTCTCTCGATCTCGCGGTGGAAGCCGCCAGGCGGTTGACTCCGTTGGGCGCGTTTCATATTCTTCACATCGTGCAAGAGGCGATGAGCAACAGCCTTCGCCATTCAAAGAGCCGAAGCGGTCATGTCTCCCTGCAGATGAAAAATGGGCGCATCTGCCTTGAGGTCACCGACGAGGGGGTCGGGTTCAATTTCACGGACGCTCTCGGACAGGGGCACGGGTTACAGAATATGACTGCGCGAGCGCACAAGCTTGGCGCGAACTTTCAGATCATCTCAAAACCTGGATCGGGGGTTCAGATTCTCGTCGAACTCTCGCTGGAGGATCAGCATGCTCGCGCAAGCAGTTAAGCCGGTTCGGTTGCTCCTCGTGGACGACCACGAGGTGGTTCGTATGGGCCTGGAGACGTTGTTCCGAAGAGCCGGGACGGTTCAAGTGGTGGGTGAGGCGAATACCGTCGCGTCCGCCGTCACCGAGGCGATCCGTCTTCGACCCGACATCGTGCTGTTAGATCTCCGCTTGCCTGACGGCAGTGGCATTGATGCGTGCCGGGAGATTATGGGGACATGTCCCGGCACACATGTCGTCTTTCTCACGTCGTTTGCGGATGAGCATGCGGTATTGTCGACTACGTTTGCCGGTGCGAAAGGGTATCTCTTGAAAACGATCGGGGGGACAGCCTTGGTTCAGGCCATTCACGCCATAGCCGGCGGGCAGTCCATTCTCGATCCCGCCGTGACGGAGTCTGTCCTCGTTCGTATGCGATCCCTTTCGACGATGGACGCCAATAGCCAAAATGTCATGTTGTCTCCCCAAGAGCAACGGATCTTGCCCTTGGTGGCCGATGGAAAGACCAACAAGGAAATTGCCGTCACTCTCGGTCTGAGCGACAAGACGATCAAAAGTTATCTGTCCAATATCTTTGAGAAGCTTCAAGTCACCAGCCGCACGCAAGCCGCCGCCATGTTCATCAAGCAGCATCCCAACTAGCTCCATTCGGCGGTAGCTGAGTACCGCCGAAAAACCTACGCTCCCATCGCCTTCCGCCGATACCCCGTTTCCCACTTCTGGTCCATAGTGCTGGGAAGTGGAGATCTGATTTGTGGTATTGGCAGCAAGCGCCATGTGTGGCGACATTAACCAGAGAGTCGTCATAAGCTGATGGCGACGATTCTTCTGATTGCGGAAGAAGGGAGACTCCTTGAGCAGCTCGATGCCGCATTACGCCTGTTGGGGCATACGGTCACCCTCGCAACCGAGGAGCAGACGGGCTGGATGCTCTTCGAGTCAACGCATCCCGACATTACCATGCTGAGCCTCGACCTTTCAGAAGCTGCTGGGATTGATCTGCTCCGGAAGCTGCGGGACGCCGATTCTGAAGCGGTTGTCATCGGGTTAACAGGGGATGAAACAGGCGAGCAGCATCGTGCCGCCCGTGAGTTGGGCGCCAGCGTGGTACTTCAGAAGCCGTTCATGCCGGCAGATCTGGACCAGGCTCTTCGCCAGCTGTCACCATCGCCTGACTTTGCCGCTCTAAGTGGCTGCCCAATAGCTTCAGTCCTTGTTGTCGATGATGAGGTGCCGATCCTGCAACTCCTTCGCAAGACGCTCGAAGGGGCAGGCTACCAGGTCTGGGAGGCATTGACCGGGAATGAAGGGCTGCGGCAGGTCTGTGCACAGCCCATTGATGTGGTGATCACCGATATCCTGATGTCAGACATGGATGGTCTGGAGATGATCGGGGAGCTGCATCGGAACTTCCCGAAGGTCCGAATCATCGCGATATCCGGCGGAAGCAAATATTTGGATTACTGTGCCGTCGCCAAGATGTTGGGTGCCCACGAAACACTGAACAAGCCGTTTGAGCTGCAACAGCTTCTGGAGGCAGTCGCCCGGCAGGTTGGCGAGATGTCTCACTCGGATATCAGGACGACCGACCCTCCCGTATAGACGTTCACCCCACACAACGAATCCTCATCACAAGAGTATCAAGAAACTTTACGAGTTCTACTGGATGGAGACGGGCGTGGGATTCGGAGCGTATCGCCGAGAGCTCGGACCAGATCGGACCGTCAAAACCTCGGCTTAACGCAATGAGATGACCAGGACTGTGAGCCACACGATGGCGAACACAAAGGGTGAGAAGAGCAGATACCACTTCGACGGAACTGCGCCAAAGGCTCTTGAAATAGGTGAGACACGTTCCCGATAGGGCGTGGTCTGCAGGATCGAAAATCTGGAGTCGTTGGGGTATCGCGATTGGAGTTCTTGCAGCTTATGCTGCCAGATGTCTTGGAACAAGACCGTTCTCCCGATCGAGAACATCCAGATCAGACAGAAGACCGCCGCCGCCAAGTAGACATACCACTTCGACCCGCTCACGCCGCCGCTGATGTTGACCGCAGAGGCCAGCAGACCGTTCACCGCCAGCAGCATCTGCAGCTTGGTCGTCTTGATCGGATTTTCCTTCGACCATAAATCGAGGAGCACCTTGTAGTTCAGATAATCCTGCTCGATTTGGTTTCCCTGGTCACTCATCGTGAAATCTCCGCGATTAACTCGTGTGGAGCATAGACGTGAGAGATGCCCGAGCAACGATAAGCAAAGAGGACTATTCAGTCAAGTGCGTATCTGTATGGGAACGCAGGTGGGGGCGCTCCGTACATACATCCCTGGCCAAGCCTCGATGTGGCTCCACTCCTCCGGTGACTCGGTTTCCACCAGGCCCTGCTACCTACTGCATGAGGAAACTCAGAAGGTCTCCGGCTTCTTCTGTGCACGAAGAGCCTCAATTCCTATTTAGGTTTGCAACTCGGGGATCGCAGTGACAAATAAATCAAAAAGATGCCCATCTCCCTTGGAGCGCTCCTCGCATTTCGAGACAAACTCGACAGGGATCTCGAACAGGGACGACGCCCCTTTCCTTGGGTGAGGAGACGTAAGGATATGAAAGTTTTTTTCACGAGTCAGATAACGGTCTATCTCCTCGTCCGCGGCATACCCAACATAGAAAATGATCCCATTGTGCTTCTGAATCTCCAGCGCGAACGTATCGCCTCGCGTTGCGCGTAACGTGACGACGTTGCACAGGGAGAACCCATATACACCATTCGGCACATCTTCTATTTTTATTCCCTCTTCCTGTTCGGTGAGGGCTCTCAGTTGATGCTGGTGCCGCAGCCTCAGTACCTCTCTAGGGACTGCATCCCCCTCCGGGATCTTTTCGGCATAACGCTGCGTGCTTTTCGCTGGCTGGTCGCTACTCCACATGTCGGTGACATGAATCGAAGAATTCAATCCGACGAGATACACCACCCCTCCCAACCCAAGGGGCACAGCGATGAGAAGCAGAACCCACCGTTTCATGACTGATAGAATACGCCCAAGTACCTCTGAAGTAAAAAGAAGCCTGCATATGAGGGGTGGAAGGAAGGCGTTAGACCCTATCGTTTTGAGCGAGGTCAACACAGGAGTACGCAAGTAGGCTGCAAGAGCTGAGGGGTAGAAGATTGCGAGCCGTGACATCCCGAGCTGATCAACATTCTAGAGCTGCTCGTCCAACCAGATTCCTCATCGCAACGGCACACGGAATTTGTTCATTTCTGAGCCTGGCCGATCCTCGGCGGGTCCCCGCGCCTCCGGTGACCTCCGTTCCGCCAGCCCCCCCTATGGCAACAGGAAATTTCGAATGTCCAAATTTTCTTGTCTGGGAAGAGCGCATGCCAGATAGCTTATGGCTCGGAGCAAAACGGAGCGTGGGAACCAAGAGGGAGCTCGCCCGTCGCCATCGGCGAGTCGTCAGACTTCGGCAGGAGCTGGGTGTCTGACACCTTTTTCTTTCCAATCCCTGTAGAATTGAACACTAACGACCAGGATAAACCTTCAGGCCGGTCAGTAGCCAATCGAATTATTTTGGTTGGGAACTAACCAACAAGGCTTCAGCTTTTCGAGCGATCCTCTGCGGAAAAATATTGGCTAGGATGATCACATTCCCAATATCATTCTGCATATGGCAACCTGATGCGTTGATTTGGTTCTAATCCAAGTGTCTGGTAGAGCTCAGTGCGGATCATAAAGCTCATGGCACCCGCAGTACGTCCCTTGAGCGCGGGTACCGAATCCGCTGCGTCGATTAGAACTAATTCCCATTCAGCTACTGTGATGGTCACATCCTCGCCAGGGTGTGCTTTTTTGATTCTGGCACGAGCCCATTTCTTCCAGTAGTCGTCAAAGGCCCTATGTTGCGCACGCGGTAGAAGAACAGTTAATGCGTGATCACGGACATAATTTGACAGTTCGCTGACAGATGAACTGTTTACCATATGCGCAGATTCAACATTTTTGCCTGAACCTAATCGGAAAGCCGTCTTCTCCTTGTGTTGCTGTGCTGCAAGGTCCACGTTCAAGCCAGATCTCTGACCTTCTTTAATCATCGTCTCGCCCAGGCCCGTGGGTGCTGCCCCAGTGGCCTGCAAAAAACGCTGGACGGCCAGGGCGACGGCCCGGTTCGTCTCCGCCCTGTTGACCTCGAGCTGCTGTTGGGTGACGCGGTCTAACGTGACATTCGCGTTCAGGCGCTGCTGGGTAACACGATCGGCCGCCCGGTTGGCCTCGATCCGACTGGCCTCTGTCCGCTGCTGGTTGACGCGGTCCGCCGAGTGAATGGCCTCCACGCGACTGGCCTCTGTCCGCTGCTGGTTGACGCGGTCCCCTGACCGAATCGCATCCCGCCGTGACGTATTTTCTCTAGGATTAAGAATGCGATTAAAATCGACCTTGGGCGTTTCCTGTTTTCTATCAAACTGGCGCGCGGCGTCGTTGCGTGCCCGGCGTGAAGCCTCCTGCTGCGCGGCCTGTCGTGCGGACTCACGCGCACGATCTTCCTGTCGACTGGCATTATCCCGTGCTAGGCGGCTGGACTCCTCCCGTGCGCGCGCGCCATAATCATCACGCGCCCATAGGGGGGCGAGCTGGGCGGAAACACCGAAAATGAAAAGAACTGAAATACAAGCTAGACAGTTGAGAACTATCCTCCACTTGTCCATTTAAACCCTCGCCCCAGAATCTGCATCATATCTGCCCTACATTTAGGCACAACCTCGAACCCGCATACGCCCGGTATTCAAAATGCGTGAAAGAGACTCGTTTCAATCGCCAACTTCCAACGACTCATGGTTATTATCTTTTCCAATCGCAAAATCAATCAGCAATAAATGTGCCGACTAAAATGGGAAGTACTAGTTTTTTCAGGCTAACATAAACAAGCATTTGAAAGGACTACTCTCGATTTTCAAAAGAGGAAAGTATCTAAAAAGAGCCACCTAGAGTATCAAATGAGGTACAGCAGAAAGACCAACCGACATCCCGCTCCAAGCAGGTACCTGCGCTGGTTCAGAACTCTGCATTCCCCGACTTGGTCACTCACCAGTCGAGATCCCCAACTTGCGGAGGTCCTCTCGCGTATCCCCCTACCGGTCCACTGAAAATCCAGGATGACCTTTCTGACTGACCGATGAGCAGTCTAAAGTCGCAGGCGAACATGGGCTCTCGAACGAAACAGACTCAGCAGAATTGACAAACATAAGGCTGATGACCTTAAACTTTTCATAACGAAGACCACCTACGTCGGGTTTGACGGAGTCAATTAATCGGCTAAGAATGCGACGCCATTACACGCTTCTGTATTGAAAAGAAAGCGAGACCGTCCAACAGAATAAATTTTCCTTGTTAAAAATCCTGTTCGGAAATTTCCCGTATAAACTTCGTCCTTCTTCGGAAACGAGTTTTGCGTTTGGCAATGTTTCAGGAGGCAACAAGGAAGTGTCGATAACGGACAAAGTGCTTACCGTGTACCGGCTGGAGAAAAATGGTCGGAAAACTGAAGAGATAAAACTTGACCGCAACCAGTTTACAGGATTGCTGATCGGCGTTCGTGTCAACGGAGACGGACCCGCTGAAATTGGAGTGAGAGCCCCTGGCGAACTTCTGCTCTGGCTCCAACTTTTTGAGGGGGGGAGCGGTGCCAATTTGGTGCCAAAACACCATGATCCACAATGAGCTGTGCGATCATGAAACTTCATTTTTTGCCGCTTATTCCTCTTGCTGAGAGTCTTCAGGTAAGTCCTTGGTGGGACACTTAATCAGCGGACTACACTCCAGTTTTAAATCGCTGGACCGGCATTAAAATCTTAAGTATTATCATCTCATTCATCCAATCATTGATGAATGCTTGTGAGAGGTTGACGCATGGCCCCTGTTATCCGAATCGCATGAGCTCTGCTGGCGGGTATCCTCGGAGTCGCCGTACTAGCGTACCCAGGGACTCAACTGGTTACCGCAACAGGCTCTCTCTCAAGCCGCACTCTAGTGCTGCTCACGGTTCTTAGTGGTGCGGTAGTGGCCCTTGCTGGGTTTGGGAGACTTCGCTAACCGTCGCGCGCGGCTTGTTTTCTGCCACTTCCCTTTCTCCTCATCTGGAAAATTGAGCTCCAGCAAACGGGCTCGTGGGTCGCATGGATAGCATAAAGCCCGCAATCCTTCTTTGGCCCGTACTCAGGTACCAGTGGTGCGCGAGATACTATGGATGGCGAGCATCGGTGGATGTGACTGACCAGTGGGGGGTATCACGATTTGGTGCCTTTGAAGCATAAAGGGCCGCTTTCTTAACCATAAACAAAAAGGCCACCGTTTCCGGTGGCCTTTTCATTAATCCCTCTCCTTATTCTGGTAGGAGTGGTGCGAAGGTGGTTCCTATTGCGCGCATCGAACGAGCACAGTTTTATCGTGCGCGTTCTGCGAGCAGGGGGACCACTGCGCGCTGCTCCGTTCCTATGTCCCCATCTCCCAACTGGCCAGATACTTCATCTGCTCCTTCGTCAGCGTATCGATTTTCATCCCCATGCCGGCGAGTTTGAGCCTGGCGATTTCTTTATCGATCACCGGCGGAACAGGATAAACCTTCTTCTCCAGCTTCTTGTAGTTCTTCACCAGGTATTCCGCTCCGAGCGCCTGGTTGGCGAAGCTCATGTCCATGACGCTGGAAGGATGGCCCTCGGCCGTCGCCAGGTTCACGAGCCGTCCCTCGCCGAGCAGGCTGACCCGGTGGCCCGTCTTCAGCGTGAATTGTTCGACGCCAGGTCTGATGAGGCGTTTTCTCTTGCTCAATTTTTCCAAGGCCGGAATATCCAGCTCGACGTTGAAGTGGCCTGAGTTGCAGACGATGGCCCCTTCCTTCATGGCGGCGAAGTGCTCGCGGCGAATGACTTTCAGATTGCCTGTGACCGTGACGAAGAAATCTCCGATCAGCGCAGCCTTCTCCATCGGCATGACACGGAACCCGTCCATGACCGCTTCAATCGCCTTGACCGGATCGATCTCGGTGACCACGACATCGGCGCCCATGCCCTTGGCGCGCATGGCGATCCCTCTCCCGCACCAGCCGTAGCCGGCGACGACGAACGTGGTGCCGCAGATCAGGCGGTTCGTGGCGCGGATGATCCCGTCGATCGTGCTCTGGCCGGTCCCGTAGCGGTTGTCGAACAGGTGCTTCGTGTCGGCGTCGTTCACCGAGATGACGGGGAACTTCAGCACTTTCTTCGCGGCCATGCTGCGGAGTCGAATGACGCCGGTGGTGGTCTCTTCCGTGCCGCCGATCACGTACTTGAGCAAATCCTTCCGCTTGGAATGGATGAGCGAGACGACATCGGCTCCGTCGTCCATCGTGATTTGCGGCTTGTGGGCGATCGCCGATTGGATGTGCTTATAGTAGGTCTGGTTGTCTTCGCCCTTAATGGCGAATGTCGGGATGCCGTCATGTTTGACGAGCGCCGCCGCAACTTCATCCTGCGTACTCAGCGGATTGGAGGCGCAAAGCCGCACATCGGCTCCCCCGGCCTTGAGTGTTTTCATTAAATTGGCGGTTTCGGTCGTCACGTGGAGGCACGCGGTCATGCGCAGGCCCTTGAAGGGCTGCTGTCGAAGAAAGCGTTGCTTGATGAGGCGGAGGACCGGCATGGTGGCTTCGGCCCATTCGATCTTGAGTTTACCCTGGTCTGCTAACTTCATATCCTTCACGTCGTATTCCACAGATGCCTCCTTCTGAAAAGCGTCAATCGTCAATGGTGTTCAGAAAAAGGGGGGCCGGATTTTTCAATCCGGCCCCCCCTGTCATCGGTCCGGTCTAAATTACAGGCCTGCGTCTTTGCGCAAGAGTTTGGCCTTGTCGGTCTTTTCCCAGGTGAACTCCGGTTCGCTCCGACCGAAGTGCCCGTATGATGCCGTCTTTCGGAAGATCGGTCGGCGGAGCTTGAGATGGTCGATGATGCCGCGCGGGGTCAAGGGGAAGTGCTTCCGCACAAGCTTGTCCAGATTCTCGACCGCCACCTTTTCCGTGTCCATCGTGTCGACCAGCACTGAGACGGGGTCGGCGACGCCGATGGCATAGGCGAGCTGCACTTCGCATTTTCTCGCCAGCCCGGCGGCGACGATGTTTTTCGCGATGTAGCGGGCCATATATGAGGCCGATCGGTCTACCTTCGTGGGATCCTTGCCGGAGAAGCAGCCGCCTCCATGGCTACCGTGACCGCCGTAGGTGTCGACGATGATCTTGCGGCCCGTCAGCCCTGTGTCGCCCATCGGACCGCCGACCACGAAGCGGCCGGTAGGATTGATGTGGTGTTTCACGCTAGTCGGGTCATAGAGCCCTTTCGGCATCATGGGCCGGATGACTTTCTCCATGATGTCGCGCTCGATCTGCTTGTTGGTCACGTCGGGGCTATGCTGGGTCGATACGACGATGGTGTCGATCCGCACCGGTTTGCCGTTCTTGTACTCCACGGTCACTTGGGATTTGCCGTCGGGGCGGACCCAGGGGAGGATGTTCTTCTTCCGGACTTCGGCCAGCCGCTTGGTGAGCCGATGGGCGAGGACGATCGGCATGGGCATGAGTTCGGAGGTCTCGTCGCTGGCAAAGCCGAACATCAGTCCCTGGTCGCCGGCGCCGCCGGAATCCACGCCCATGGAGATGTCGCCCGATTGCTGGTGAATGGCGGTGAGAACGGAACAGGTGTGGTAGTCGAATCCCCAGGAGGCGTCGCAGTAGCCGACGTCTTTGATGACTTCGCGAATGATATCGGGAATCTCGACATAGGCCTTGGTGGAGATTTCACCGGCCACGAAGGCAATGCCGGTGGTCAGTATTGTCTCGCAGGCGACTCTGGCAAACTTATCTTTTGCGATGATCGCATCCAGGATTCCGTCGGAGATCTGGTCGGCGATCTTATCGGGATGTCCTTCTGTCACAGACTCTGATGTGAACAGGTAGTTAGTTCTCATTGGCTCCTCAATGGTCGGTTGGCGATAACCTCACGTATTGCCATGGAATACTAGTATGAGCGCGCCTCCTTTGTCTATTTCTTTCACGTCCTGGAACGTCAGGAGCGGCATCGCGCGCTTGCTTGACACCCCTTTTCAGGCACTTGTAAGATCACCGCGTCCTGCATTTCTCGCCTCTTTTCTTTACGCCACCACTAAGGGCGCGTCTGGGATTGGCCTACTCTCCACTGGCCACGATCGTTCGTCTGTGTAAGGCCTCGGATTCAACGAGCGGTGATAGGCTGTGCCTCGTGATGAGAAAAGGATTATCAATACGATGAATGGTCAGTCGGACGCGATTCCCGAACAGCAGAGTCCCCGATCCCCCGCTCCCAGGCTGGGATGGGAGGAGTTCTCCCGCGAACTCGTCGAGTTCTTCGCCTCGATCAAGCTGGCGATGTTTCTCTTTCTCTTCATTGCCATCACTGCGACGATCGGGACGGTCATCCAACAGAACGAACGGCCAGAATCCTATATTCAAGAGTACGGAGAGAATACCTATCGGTGGTTTCTCCGGCTGGGGTTCATCGACGTCTATCACACCTGGTGGTTTACCAGTCTCCTCGGACTCCTTTGTGTCAACTCGCTCACCTGTTTCTATAAACGGTTCCCCGGTGTCTGGCGGTCGATGAAACAAGACCGGGTCAGCGTCTCGCTGGACTTTGTGAAGGGGATGAAGCAGCAGGCCGAGGTCTCGATCGCAAGCAGCAAGGAAGTCGTGTCCCAGCAGTTGGCCCAACATTTTATCGAAAAGGGCTACAAGGTCCTGGCGAAAAATGACCCGGGGGAAGTGACGATCTATGCGACGAAGGGGGTCCTGGGACGCGTCGGCGCGCATATGGCGCATTTGAGTGCGACCGTGATCATCGTCGGCGGCCTGATCGGCACCTATTACGGCTTTCAGGAATTCGGGGTCTGTCTCGAAGGGCAGACCTATCATATCCCGCGGGGGAACTTCGACATCAAGGTCGATAAATTCTGGATCGACTATCATGAGAACGGGTCCGTGAAGTCCTACAACAGTACCCTGACGGTCATCGACGGGGGCAAGTCGGCTGTCACCAAGACCATCTCGGTCAACGATCCCCTCGTCTACAAAGGCATTTGGTTCTATCAGTCCAGTTACGGGGATTCCTGGGATCAGGTCGAAGTGGCGCGGGTCAACATTAAGGATAAAGCGACGGACAAGGTCCTCAAGACCGTCGATCTTGAGTGGCACAAGGAGCAGGCGGTTGCCGATCTCGACCTGAAGTTATCGATCACCGATTTCGTGGCGGACTTTGCCTTCAACTCGACGGAGAAGAAGGTATTTTCCAAGACCGTGGAACATGCGAATCCTGCAATCAGATTGGCGGTGAATGAGCGGAGCTCGGTCCAGTCGACGCCCTGGGTGTTCTATCAGTTCCCGGACCTCTTCGATATTAAAGAGTCGAAATACCAGTTCGAATTGGTGGCGTACAAGCCGAAGAAGTTTACCGGTCTTCAGATCGCTAAGAATCCCGGGATCAATATCGTCTGGACCGGCTCGACCATGATTGTGGTGGGGATTACCCTCTCGTCCTTTATCTTCCACCGCCGGATCTGGATGAAGATCGTTCCGGCTCCGGAGGGGGTGACGGTGTATGTCGGCGGCACGACACACAAGAGCCAGATCGACTTTCAGCGGGAGTTTCGAAAGTTGACGGACAAACTCCGCACCTTCTCGGCCTCTCCGGTATGAGCCGTGAAGCGATGAGGGGCTGGTTGAGTAGTCAAACTGCCGCTGTATTGAGTATGATGACGATTGGTACGTTGGCCTGAATCGATCGCGGAGGACATGATGGTCCGATCCCTGTTCCTATTCGACATGACGTTTTGGCTCTATCTTGCCGCGCTGACCCTCTACATTGCCTATCTATTTGCGCGACGTCCGGCGATGGCCCTGGCTCCTGCCGGTCATTCAGCGGATAACTTCGATGAACGAGACGGAGCCTGGGCCACGCAGTTGGGCCAGATCGCCACGTTGATTACGGTGTTCGGTTGGATCGTGAATACCGGCGCCCTGTTCACGCGGGCCTTCGAACGGATGCAGACCTCAGGGACCTTTGCGCCCTGGTCCAATCAGTTCGAGGCCATGGCCTATGTGTCCTGGGCAATTATTCTGGGCTATGTGCTCTTGGAGCTGCGCTACAAGATCAAAGCCATTGGCGCCTTTGTGGTGGGGATCGGGTTTATTGCCATGGGTGCGGCTTCGCTGTTGCCCTATCGATACCAGACGGCAGAACCTCTCGTGCCGGCGCTGAATAGCTATTGGATTTACATCCATGTGTCGATCACGTTGACCAGCTATGCGGCCTTTGCAATGGCCGGGGGCCTGGGCGTGATGTACCTCTTTAAGGAGCGGGCGGAACGACGGGGGAGCACTTCCCGCTTCTACGCCGCCTTTCCGGATCTCGAGACCATCGATGAGTTAGGCTACAAAGCCATTACGGTGGGCTTCCCCTTGCTGGCCTTCGGCATTATTCTCGGGGCGATGTGGGCCAACTATGCGTGGGGCGGGTATTGGAGCTGGGATCCGAAAGAGACCTGGTCGCTGATCGTCTGGCTGATCTATGGAGCTTACATCCATGCCAGGATGACGCGCGGGTGGGAGGGGCACCGTGCCGCCGTGTATGCGATCTTCGGCTTCTTGATGGTCGTCTTTTGTTTCTGGGGCGTGAACTTCTTGCTGTCAGGCCTCCATGCCTATGCATAAGCCCGAGCACAGCGGGACAGGCGAGACGAGCAACCCTGGCGTTTCTCGCGAGCCCCGCTCGTCGCGCATGGGAATCGTGCTGGTCGGTGCAGCCATTCTCGCGGTGGTGTTCGGTATTGTCTGGATGCAGAGCGCCCAGTATGAGCTGCTGACGGTGGGGAAGGCGGCGCCTGATTTTGCCCTGACCGATCTGAACGACAAGCCCCAGCGGCTCTCGGACTTTCGAGGCAAGGTGGTATTTCTGAATTTTTGGGCGACCTGGTGCAAACCCTGCCGTGAAGAAATGCCTTCGATGGAAGTGCTCCACAAGAACTTCGAGAAGGACGGCCTGGTGGTTCTGGCGGTCAGCATCGATCGCGTGACGACGACCAAAGACATCCCTCCGTTCATCAAGGGCATGAATCTGACCTTCCCTGTCTTGATCGATTCCTGGGGAAAGACCGATAAGCCCTATAAACGCATGGGTGTCCCTGAAACGTTTATCATCGACCAGCAGGGCGTCATTCGAGAGATTGTGATCGGGCCGCGGGATTGGACAAGACTCGAGAGCCTGCAAGTGTTGACCAAGTTGCTCAATGTGACTCCCAAAGCCGCTGATACTCAGTCATTGGACGGTGGAGCGAGGAAGGGATGATGAGGCTGGCCATTGTTGGAATCCTGGCCATGCTGATGGTCACGCTGGGCGGGATCGGCGGGGCGGCAGCGCCTGATATTCTGCCGGTTGCTGAACGCAACGTCGTGAAACTGGGTGAGCCTGCCCCGAACTTTCGTCTTCGAGATTTGAACGGCCAGATGGTTTCGCTGTCTGACCTGCGTGGCAAAGTGGTGTTGTTGAATTTTTGGGCGACCTGGTGCGGCCCTTGCCGGGTAGAGATGCCGGCGATGGAGGAGCTCTACCGGACATTTTCAAGGAATGATTTTGAAATTCTCGCGGTGTCTACCGATGCGCAAGGCGCGTCGGTCACCAGGCCGTTTCAGCAAGAGAACCACCTGACGTTCCCCATCCTCCACGATGCCGATTATCGTGTAGGATTGACCTATGGGGCCAGGAGTCTTCCTATGACTTTTATGGTCGACCGTCAAGGAATTGTCCGGCACCAAATTTTCGGCGCGCGCGACTGGGGAGCGACTGAGGCACATCAGCTGGTGCAGATGTTGATGAAGTCGTAGCAGGATGCTCAAACAGTCCGTCAGCATCGTTCAGAGGCTCAACGTGCCACAAGGGTACGCCTCGCCTCTTCGCTCGCTGCGGCCTTGCTGAACGGACTGTTTGAGCATCCTGCGTGGATTTCGCCTGTTGTTTCAAATGGGCAGATCAGTAAATTTTTGGCGCACTCACAGAACATTTTTGTAGTCTGCTAGGAGCCTGTCAGACCTTGTCGCAATCGATCACGAATATTTCTCTGGTGGCGGCATTTTCGGCCGGCTTGCTATCGTTTGTGTCGCCCTGCGTGCTTCCACTGGTTCCCTCGTACATTTCCTACATTACCGGGCTCTCCATCGAACAACTCACCGATTCGACGGTGCGATCGAAGTTTAAGAAGTCCATCGTCGTCAATGCCCTGTTGTTTATCGCCGGATTTACCACCGTCTTCGTGTCCTTTGGTGCCTCTGCCAGCTTTATCGGGCAGGCCCTGATTACCTACCAAGATCACATCAGACGGATCGGCGGGATCCTGATCATCATCTTCGGTCTCTACTTATTGGGGATCTTGAATATCAGTTTTCTGAAGATGGAACATCGCTTCCAATTCAGAAGTCGACCGGTCGGGTATGTGGGATCGTTTTTGATCGGTATCGCATTTGCCGCCGGTTGGACGCCTTGCGTCGGGCCGGTGCTCGGGACCATCTTGCTGTATGCCAGCACCACCGATTCGCTGTTGAACGGGGTGTTGTTGTTGACGAGTTATTCGATGGGATTGGGATTGCCGCTATTTCTGACGGCCCTGGGAGTGGATCGGTTCCTGACCTACTTCAAGCAGGCGCGCCTCTATTTGTGGGGAGTTTCGACCGTGAGTGGGGTCTTGCTGATCATCGTGGGCGTCATGATTTATGCCAATACCCTCACGATGATTACCGGATTTTTAGAACGGCAGGGGATTGGGTGGTACCTCGGGCAGTGATCAGAATGCCAGATTGCTAAGGTAGGGAATCCTGCGTCAGCGGAGCTCCTCGTACCGCGTCGACTCCCGGTCATCTCAATCCAAATCGCAGTACGCAGAACTGAGGCCTCAACAGGCAGGGGTTAGACGGTCTTCTTTCAATGCCAACGCTGCCCAACGTTAAAGTCTACGATGCCTTGGTTGTCGGTATGGGGCCGGCCGGCGCCACCGCTGCCTATCAGTTGAGTCGAGCGGGGCTGTCCGTCCTCGGGCTCGATAAGGCAACGCATCCACGATACAAGGTCTGCGGCGGCGGCTTATCGGCCAGGATAGACGGTATCTTGGACGACGAGTACAAGTCGGTCGTTGAGCAGACGATCTACGGCATACAATTTTCTTACCGCGGCACGGACCCTTTCTTTCTCGATTCCTCCAGCCCGATCGCCTACATGGTCATGCGTGATCGGTTCGACCATCTCCTTGTGGAGAAGGCGAGGCGAGCGGGCACCGAGGTGCACGAAGACGAGCTGGTGACGTCTTGTCGGCAGCTTCCTGACGGGATTGAAGTGACAACGGATCGTGGCCGATATGCGGCGCAGGTTTTGATCGGGGCGGATGGGGCGAATAGCCTGGTGGCGCAGCAGTTATTCCCGGGCCGCCGGAGCCGTCGGATGGCGGCTTTGGAGAGTGAAGTCCCGATCGGGACGGCACCCCAGTATCCAGGCACCGGACGTGCGCTGATCGATATCGGTGCGACGCCCGCAGGATATGCCTGGATTTTCCCGAAGCAGGAACGGCTTTCCATCGGCGTGGGGGATCTTCGCGGAGGGCTCGCGAGTCCGAAGAAGGTGTTCGATCAGTTCGTACAACATGAGCAGGGATTGGCGGCATGGAAGGTCCCGCATCCGACCGGTCATCCACTTCCGGTCTTCAGTGAGTATGGCGAAGCCGATCGAGAGTCAGTTGGATTAGTGCGCGGCCGCGCCTTGCTGGTGGGAGATGCCGGGCATCTGGTCGATCCCTTATTCGGCGAAGGGATCTATTATGCCGTGCGGTCTGGGCAGTTGGCCGCAGAATCGATTCTGAATCAGGTCAAGGATCCGCGATATTCGCTGGCCGAGTATGAAGATGCCGTCAGGCGGGAGATTTACGAGGAGTTCCTGGTGGCGGCTCGCGTGGCGAGCATGGTCTATTCGTATCCGCGTTTCTGCCACCACCACCTGCCACGCTATCAACATATCGTCATGCTCTATTATGACGTCCTCCGCGGGCGTGAAACCTACCGAACGTTTTATGCCAAGGCGAAGAGCCTGATCAAACTATCCCTCAAGGACTTGCTCCTCGAAGCCGTTTCGTTCCGTTGAGCTCATCGTCGCTCACCGCATTCATGTCTGGATCACACCCGACAATCAAGAGAGGTAGACGTCTGCTGATAGCGGAACGGTGATTACTTCAATGCTGCGGGGAATTAGCACCAAGCGCCGAGGCGGCAGGTCACAAACGATTGACCTAACCCCAAGGCTGAGGCGGAAGGCAGGCGGAAGGATCCGGTCGGGACTGAGGGGAGGAGTCCGGTTGCGAGACTGAGCTGGCTCTCCGATGGAGAAGCGGCCGTCGAACTAGCCGCGGTTGGCGGGGGCTCGGTCTGTTTTGCCAAAAGTGGAGCAGGTTTCCCGCTGCCAATTTTCGCGAGCAAGCTCTTGCCCTCGCCTGCGTGCACATTGCCCGGGTATTTTTCTGCCAAGAGGGTCAGTTGTTCACTGGCCCAATCGTCTGCGCCCAAGTCATGGTAGCTGAGCGCCAAGAAATACAAGGCGTCGGGTGCGACCGACTTGTCGGGGTAGAGCTTCATGATTTGTTCGAAGCGATGTGCGGCGGCCAGATAGGAACCCCGTCGATAATAGAATTGCCCTACGAAGAGATGCATCTGCGCGAGGAGATCGTGGCATTCCTGGATCTTCTGGAGCGCTTGTCCGTCGTACCGGCTGCCTTGAAAGTCTTTCCGCAGCCGCTCAAAGGCTTCGATGGCTTTCTGGACAGGGTCCGGGTCGCGATCGATCCCCTTGGCCCGCTTCATCTGGCTTTCTCCGATCCGGAAGGCGGCATAGGAGGCGAGGGTATGGGTGCGATGGAGATCGAGGAAGTGGTTATATTCTACGATGGCTTCCGTGTATTCCTCTTTCTCGAAGAACGCTTCGCCTCGCTTCATAATGACGTTGGGGTCGTAGTTCTTCTCGATTGTATCGCCCAGGAAGATTTGCTCGTCGGTCCCGCTCAGGGCTTTCTTAGCCGTGTCTTGGGGTTTGGGTGTACTGGAGCAGGCCGTGATGACGCAGAAGACGGCCATGCAAAGGCCGAGAGCCGTTGCCAGCCGTGGAGCACCTGAGAAGCTGGAAAATACGCGTATCATCACTGCGTCAAAATGTAGCAGGAGCGCAGGTTGAATGCAACGATTCGAGCATGCGAGTTGACCCCCGTGGCACCGAGACCTATAATCAATCCCGCCATTCTTGCAGTGACCCGCACAGTAGACAAATATATATGATACGGACAAGGATTATTGGGACGGGCTCGTACCTCCCTGAACGGGTGGTAACGAATCGCGAGGTGGGGGCCTCGTTGGGTATTGAGCCTGACGCGGTTTCTCGCCTGACAGGGATTCTGGAACGTCGCTGGGCCGCGGCATCCCAAGCCTCTTCTGATCTTGCCGTGGAAGCCGCCAGGCAGGCGCTTGAGGCCGCAGGACTCCCGGCTTCTGACGTAGGGGCAATTGTGCTGTCGACAACCTCTCCCGACTCGGTCTTTCCCTCTACGGCGTGTCATGTTCAGCGGATGCTGGGTTGTCCCGCGATACCGGCATTCGATGTGGCGGCTTCCTGTTCAGGTTTTCTCTATGGCCTCTCGATGGCCGATGCGATGATTCGGAGCGGTCAAATCAAGACCTGTTTGGTGGTCGCCGCCGAGGTGAAGTCTCGTTCCCTGGACCCCGCTGACGGCGATACGGTGCTGTTATTCGGCGATGGAGCCGGTGCGGTGGTGCTGCAGGGCGAACCGGAGACGGGGCAGCCTGGCCGTGGGCTCATGGGGATCCGCCTCCATGCGGACGGTGCCCAGCATGGTTTGATATCGATTCCCGCAGGGGGATCGCGTCTGCCGACGACATCGGATACGGTTGAGGCGAAGGGTCATACGTTGCGGATGCAGGGTGCGCCGCTCTTTCGTTTGGCCGTCAAACGATTGGAGCAGGCCATCCTTGAGATTGTGAAGGAATGCGGTGTCGATATTCACGATCTTGCGCAGCTGGTCTTGCACCAAGCCAACGGTCGAATTATCAGCCAGCTGACGAAGCGGCTGGGGGTTTCGCCGGAACGGGTTTGTTCCGTGATCGGGCGGTATGGTAATACGTCGTCGGCGTCAGTGCCGATCGCGCTCGACTACGCCGTCCGCTCGGGAAAGATTGTGCCCCACGACCTTGTCTTGCTGGGAAGTTTTGGGGGTGGGGTAACGTGGGCGGCCGGGTTGGTGCGCTGGTAAGGGCTGTCGATGTCTGGCGTGTCGGCGCTGCCTGTGCCGCGAGAAGCGCCGATTGTATCTGAACTGAGGAGCGTCGCGATGTTATTTGGATTGATCCCTCGAGAAGAAGCGTTCTTCGAGCTGTTCAAGAAGGCCGCACATAATATGATTGAGGGAAGCCGCCTTCTCAAGGTCATGATGGAAGATTTTCGGTCTCCCATCGAACAAGCCAAGGGGATTAAAGACGTTGAACATGTCGGCGATGGCATTACGCACGATATTGCGTTTCGATTGAACAAGACCTTTATTACGCCGATCGATCGGGAAGACATTCATGATCTCGCGAGCGCGCTCGACGATATCCTGGATGTGACGGAGGCCATCGCCGATCGCTTCGTGTTATACAAGGTCGCAAAGCCGACTCCGATGGCGGTCAAGTTGGCCGATATTTTGTATCAGGCTTCCGTGGCCGTGGGGAGTGGTGTGGATCGCCTGGGGCTTGCGCATCCGGAGCTGAAAGAATGCAGCGTGCGGGTGAACAGCCTGGAAAACGAGGCCGACCGAGTTTCCCGCGATGCGATATCCGCCCTCTTTGAAAAAGAAACCGATCCGATCGCGGTACTCAAGTGGAAAGAGATTTACGAGAGCTTCGAGGCGGGAACCGATCGCTGCGAAGACGTCGCGAATATTCTTGAGCGGATCGCGCTCAAACATCATTGAAATGACTTGCAAGGGGCGTGAGGCTCGTGGCTATAGGCCATAGGTTGTGAAGATATGAATAGGGACCTCTTGCCTGTAGTTCATCGCCTTGTGCCTCGTGCCTGCCCGGAGGGCGCATGCCTGAATTGACTGGAATGTTGCTTCTTGTCGTGTTGCTGGCGCTCCTGTTCGATTTTTCGAACGGGTGGCATGACAGTGCCAATGCCATTGCGACGGTCGTCTCGACGCGAGTCGTGAGTCCGCTCGTGGCAGTTATGGCCGCCGGCGTGCTCAATGTCGCCGGGGCGTTCATGTCCACGGCGGTCGCTAAGATGGTGGGGTCGGGGATTGTGAACCCGACCATGGTCACTCAAGAAATGGTGGCGGCGGCATTGGCCGGTGCAATCTTGTGGAATCTCTTCACGCTGCTGTTGGGATTGCCGACGAGTTCGTCTCACGCCTTGATCGGCGGACTGGTCGGGGCGGCGGTGACCCATGGTGGGTGGGCCATGGTGAAGTGGTCCGGGCTTCGTCCGGTGATGGAAGCCATGGTGCTGGCGCCGTTTTTTGGTTTTGCGATTGGGTTTACGTTGATGGTACTCATCAGCTGGGCCTGCTTTCGTGTGACACGAAGTGTGGCCACGCGACTATTCAAACGGCTGCAGCTCGTCTCCGCCTGCTTCATGGCGTTCAGTCACGGGGCCAATGATGCGCAGAAGGCCATGGGGATCATTACCTTGGCCTTGCTCTCTGCCGGGCAGATCCCTTCGGGCGAGGTGCCGGGTTGGGTGATCGTCGCCTGCGCGGTGGCGATGGGATTGGGGACGGCGGTGGGCGGCTGGCAGATCGTCCGTACGTTGGGAATGGGGATCGTGAAGCTGGAACCGGTGCATGGATTTGCGGCTGAGACTGGTGCGGCGGCGGTGTTGCTCGTGACCGCGCATATCGGTCTGCCGGTGAGCACTACGCAGACCATCACGACGTCGGTCATGGGGGTCGGCGCGATTAAGCGACTTTCGGCGGTGCGTTGGGGCGTCACGACGAGAATTCTCTACGCCTGGGTGTTCACGCTACCTGGCGCCGCGCTTCTCGCCTCGCTCATCTATGTTCTCATGGTCAAGCTTCACTAAACCGGCTGATCGATGTGTGGGATCGGTAGCCGGACGACAAACCGGCTGCCGGTCAGAGCATTAGCTTCGACCCATACCCGCCCTCCCAACCCCTCGACGATATGTTTCACGATTGCCAGGCCAAGGCCTGTGCCTCCCATCTCGCGCGAGCGTGCTTTGTCCACTCGATAGAATCGTTCGAAGACGCGGGGGCGATCCTGTTCAGGAATGCCGAGTCCGGTATCGGTCACGCTCAACTCCAGGGCAGTGACAATCATGGGCCGTTCGAGATCGTCAGCAACCGGGTGCGCCGCCAGGGTAATGGTCCCGTTCTCGGGGGTATACTTGACCGCGTTATCGAGCAAGTTCGACAGGACTTGCATCAACCGGTCTTCATCGCCGAGTACAGCTGGTAGATCCTGGGCGACGAAGGAGAGGAGTCGGTGCCCTTTCTTGTCCGCTAAGGGCTTGATCATGGCCAATGTCCGTTCAATGACCCGCTGGACTTGCAGGGGCTCCCGCTTGAACAGAATCTGTCCCGACTCGATCTTCGAGAGCTGGAGGAGGTCTTCCAGGATCAGGTTCAGCCGGTCGCTTTGCTTGAGAATAATCTCGAGAAATTTCGTGCTGGTATCGGGGTCGTCTTTGGCCCCGTCGAGTAAGGCCTCGATATAACCCTTGATCGACGTGAGCGGGGTCCTCAGCTCGTGGGACACGTTTGCGACGAAATCTTTCCGGATATTCTCCAGGCGGCGCAACTCGGTAATGTCGTGAAAAACCAGCACGGCGCAGGCTTCGTTCTCGCGATCGCAGGACGTGACCGAGGCCTCGATATGGAGACAGCGTCCGTTCGGGTGCAGCAGAATCTCATCTTCCTCATTCGTGCGTGTCGCCAACACTGTTGAGACGAGTGTGTTCAGCTGCGGATGGCGGAAGACCTCAGAGCAATGGCGCCCCCGTGCATCCATTCGACTGACCTCGAACATTCGCTCTAGCGCCGGATTGACTTGGAGGACGTGGCCTCGGCAGTCCAGGACCATGACGCCCTCGACCATCGAGGTCAGCATGGCCAAGAGTTGGGCCCGGTCTTCGGAAAGCTCGTCGATCTTGCTCCGCAGTTGGTCCGTCATCTGATTGAGCGTGTCAGCGAGGAGGCCGACTTCATCCCGTGATCCTGTCCTGATGCGAACGTTGTGGTCACCATGGGCAAGTTGCCGCGCGGCGATGGCAATATCGGACAGGGGTTGTGTGATGCTGCGCGCGAGCCCCACACTCAGCGCGACGGCAATTAAGAAGGCAATGCCAAAGGCAAGGGCCAAGTTCCGGTGTAACTTGGCCACCTCATGATCGAACGTGGCCATGGGTAACCCCAGCCGTAAGAAGCCGGAGGATCTCGTCCGGTTTGTGCCGCCGATGCTGACGGCCAGGTACAGGGTGCGTTCACCGGTGGTGTGACTCGTGCGCAGATCCGTTCCCCGTCCTGTGGCAACAGCTTGCTGAATTTCAGGACGTGCGAGATGGTTTTCCACCGTCGAGAGGTTACGGTCCGAGACGGCGCTGTCGGCCAGCACCAGGCCATCCAGCGCGACGACGGTTACGCGGGCGAAGGCCCGTGCGCCGAGATCCAGAACGGCTGCTTGTAATTGAGGAGTCGACGACAGCGCCCCTGATTGTGTCAGAAACGGTTGCAGACCATAGGCGACGAGGCCGGTTCGCGTCTCCAGTATCTGGCCCGATCGCGCGATTTCTTCTTGTTCAAGGGATCGAATCGCCAAGGTTCTGGCGATGAGCAGTCCACAGGCGAGGACCAAGAGCGTGCCGATCGTGACTTTCCAGCGGATCGAGAATGTCATGACGCATCACTGCTCCCTTAGTTTATAGCCCAGAGACTTGACCGATATAATTGCCTCGTTGAGCGAGGGGAGTTTCTGCTTGAGCCGTCGAATGTGGACGTCGACGGTTCGTGTCGTGCCGTAGTAATCGTAGCCCCAGACGGTATTGAGCAGGATGTCTCGGGTCAGGACTCTGCCGGGATTGCGCAGGAGATGTTCGAGCAGGCCGAATTCTTTGGCCGTGAGCGGGACTTCTGTCTTGTTCACGGTGACTTCGTGTCGTGCAAGGTCCATCACCAGATCGCCATATTGGTACCTGGCCGGACTCTCGCCCGGTTTCCGGTCGAGTCGGCGGAGGAGGGCTTTGATCCGGGCGACGAGCGTCTTCGGGCTGAAGGGTTTGGTTACGTAGTCGTCGGCCCCCAGTTCCAGTCCTACGATGGTGTCCGATTCTTCGGCTTTGGCGGTCAACATAATGATGGGGATCATGGCCGTTTCCGGAGCCGACCGCAGTCGTTTGCAGACCTCGAGGCCGTCGATCTCAGGCAGCATCAAGTCGAGGACGACCAAGTCTGGCTTCTCTTGTTTCGCGTACTGAAGACCTTCGGTGCCGGTTTTGGCCGCGACCGTTCGAAAGCCCTCTTTCTCCAAATAGAGTTTGACCAGTTGGAGAATGTCGTGCTCGTCTTCAACGATGAGAACTTTTTTGCTGGTTGGGTTGGACATAGTGAGTCGCGTGAGCCTACGAGGGAGAAGGCATCGTGTCAAGACGGCGGCGAAGAGCACGCGGGCCCATTTGGGTTGACGGAACCTGCTGTGCTGACGTAAGGTGGACGGCAGTCGTCTGCAAGTATATGGGCACGTATGTGGTCATGTACGTATGAAGGAAAGGTAGCCGTCATGAAGATCTATCTCACGAATCCACGAGGGTTTTGCGCCGGAGTCGATCGGGCGATCGATATTGTCGATCTCTCGCTCAAGAAGTATGGGGCGCCGATCTACGTGCGGCACGAAATCGTCCATAGTAGGCATGTCGTGAACTCGCTTCGCGACAAGGGCGCCGTGTTTGTGGAGGAATTGGGAGAAGTGCCGGAAGGTTCGGTGGTGATCTTCAGTGCCCACGGGGTTGCCAAGTCGGTCTGGGATGAAGCGAACCGGCGGGGACTGCATGTGATCGATGCCACCTGTCCGTTGGTCATCAAAGTGCATAACGAGGTTAATCGCGACTATACGCAGGGGTACGATCTCATTCTGATCGGCCATGCCGGCCATCCCGAAGTGATCGGGACGCTCGGGCAGATTCCGGACAAGTTCCACCTGGTTTCGTCGGTAGAGGATGTCAAGAAGCTGCAGGTCGATCAAACGCATGATCTTTCGTACGTTACCCAAACGACGTTGAGTGTCGATGAATGTCGGGATATCGTCGGGGCGCTTCATGAACGGTTCCCGCATATCAAGGGACCTCACCAAGAAGACATCTGTTATGCGACACAGAATCGGCAGAATGCGGTGAAGGAGCTATCCTTGTTGGTGGATGTCATCCTGGTCATCGGTTCCCCCAATAGTTCGAACTCCAACCGGTTGCGAGAGCTGGGGGAGCGGTGCGGGATTGCGTCCTACCTGATCGACGCCGCCTCCGACATCAACCCTGAATGGCTTGCCAATGTGAAAGCGATCGGGATTACGGCCGGCGCCTCGGCTCCGGAGGTTCTGGTTGAAGAGGTCGTGACCTACCTCAAGACCTTTGGGCCTGCCGAGGTCGAAGACCTGACGGTGATCGAAGAGGACGTTGAGTTTCTCCTCCCTAAGGAACTGATTACCATCGAGTCTTCCAACAGATCTGTCGAGGCGTAGGCGGGTAATCGTTCCGCAGCCCCATTGCCCCACTCCCTAAGTATTGTAGGTTCCTCTATCCGGTCCTACCACCGGCAGTGTTTTTCTTTGATTTTTTCCGTTGGCCTATGTTACAAATCCGGGCATTCTTTCCCTGTGATTTTTCTTGATACACGCTACCGAAGGAGTCGCCGATGTATTTGAAATCCCTTGAAATGGCGGGGTTTAAGTCGTTCGCGGAGGCCCGGATCGAATTTCCCGATGGCGTCACGGCTATTGTGGGACCCAACGGAAGCGGAAAGAGTAATGTCGTCGATGCGATTCTCTGGGTACTCGGGGAACAGAGCACCAAGGCGCTGCGCAGCGAGAAGATGGAAGATGTGATTTTTAACGGGACCGAGATGCGCAAGCCTCTTGGCCTGGCCGAAGTATCGCTCGTAATCAGTGGCCTTGATCGGATCAATGTGGATCCCCTGTCCGGGCTTTCCAGTCAGCTGTCCGAATATCAAGAGCTCATGATCACCCGCCGCCTCTACCGCAATGGCGATAGTGAATACCTCATCAATAAGACCGTCTGCCGGTTGAAGGATGTCCGGAGCATCCTGCTGGATACCAGGGCCGGAACCAAGGGGCACACGGTGATCGCTCAGGGGCAAATCGATCAAATTCTCAACGCCTCGCCGCAAGATCGGCGCGAGTTGATCGAAGAAACGGCCGGGATCGTTCGTTATAAAAAGCAGAAGGCCGAAGCGTTACGCAAGTTGGATGCGACACAGCAGAATCTCTTGCGCGTGCGGGACATTATTGCCGAGGTGAAGAAACAGTTGAATTCGCTTGAGCGTCAAGCCAGGCAGGCACGGTCCTATCAGGCATTGCACCAGGAGTCCAAATCGCTGGAGATTCAGCTGCTCACGAATGAGTATCGCATGCTTCGAACGACGATCGCGGAAGTCGAGGAGGAGCTGCAACAGCTGGGGGATCGCGAGTCCGAACAGGCCGCCGGCTTGGCACGCTTGAGCGCAGAACTTGAGCAGGTCAAATTCGCGATGGCCACGGCGAGCGAGGCGATCGGGCAGCGGCGCGAGGAACTGTCGAAAGTTGAGCAGCAACAGGCGCAGGCCTTGACGGCCGCAGAAGTCGAGCGTAATCGCGGTGAGCTCTACGTGCAGCAGCAGAGCCAGGGCGGGCAGGAGCTCGAGCGCCTCAGCCAGGAGCAAGCGCAGGGCACGGCGGAAATTACGGCTCTGGAGGGTATGCTGGTCGCGCTCGAGCGTGAATGTGCGGAGCGTGAGCAGGCCTTCGCGACACTTGAGCAGGAGATGAAAGGGCTGGTTCATCAGCGCACTGCGGCCATGGCAGAGGAAGAGCGAGGGCGCCGGGACGTCCTGAATCTGGCGGTATTGGTCGCCAATACCGAGCAGACATTGGTTCAATTGGCTACTCGTATTCAAGAGGCGACGGATCGTGAGGGCCGTCTAGCCCGCGAGCGGGAAGACTTTCAGCTGCAGCATGTCACGACAACGGACAAGCGTGAGGCACTCAAGCAGGCCTGCCAGGAGGCAGAGCAGCTGGTGGCCGATCTGCGACGGCAGAAGCAGGGCGTTGAAGAGGAAAGCGAGCGGGTATCGGCAGAATTGGTCGAGGTCGATCAGTTGGTTCTTCGTCAGTCGGAAGAGTTGGCGGCGGTGGATTCCCATCTCCGGGCGTTGGAAGGTGTGCTGCAGGAAGATATGGGTTATGGGCGGCGTGGCGATGAAGAATCGACGGCGCTCAAAGCTTGTAGCGGAGTCCGCGATGCCATTGCCGAATGGTTGGCTGTGCCGGCTGGATGGGATCGGGCCGTGGAAGCGATTTTGAGTGAGCGGGTCAGAGGCTGGTTCGTCGATAGTCCCGCCGCCGCTTGTGACGCGATTGAGTTTCTCAAGGGAAAAGATCTTGGGCGGGGTACGTTTATTCCTCAGCATCCTCGTTGGACAGCTCGGGATGCTGCCTCTCAGCAGTGGTGGCCTGCGGTACAGGGTCAGCCTGGTGTGGTGGGCCGTGCGGTCGATTTAATCCCTGTCCAGGGCGAACGGGAAGCGGCGCGCAACTATCTTTTCGACCGGATCGTATTTATCGACAGCCTTCAGGATGCAACGACCTTGTGGTCTCAGTTATCCATAGGGGCTCCCGATGGACCGGTTCTCGTCACCCGTGCAGGCGAAATCCTGGATGCGGCCGGGACGATCACCGGTGGACAGGTCAGTGCGACGGGAGGTGTGCTGCAACGGCGACGAGAGGTCTTGCAGCTGGATGCCCAGCGCCTATCGCTGACGGGGTCTGTTGACGAGGGCAAGCAGCGGCGGGAGCGATTGCTGGCGCAAGGGCAGGAGTTGCGTGAGCAGGGCCGACAACTCGTCGAGTCGCTCCGCGACGCAGAAATGCGCGGGCTCTCGTTGCAAAAAGATGAAGCAGGGCTTCAGCACGTGCTGGGGAATCTCTCCCAACGAATCGACACGTTAATGAGTGATGCCCAGCGCGGTTTGGCGGAGGTGGAGCGGCTCATGCATGACATGCGTTCCTCCGAAGCACAGCTCGCGCAGTGGATGGCGGAGAAGGCCGGCCAGGAAGGCGAGCTCACTCGCGCGCGTGAACGGGTGGGACAGATCGATCAGGACAAGCAGGGGCTTCAGGAGCGATTCACCGAGGCGCAGTTGGTTGCGCAGAATCTCAGGACGACTCGCGAGCATCATCGCCGCGACCTTCTCCGGGTTGAGCAGGAGCAACAGGCCGCGATCGCACGGATTGAGATCGTGACGCGCCAGGTCGAAGGGCTGACGGCTTCGATTGAGCAGAGCCGGGCTGAGCGGGAACATCAGGAAACGCGTTGTCGCGAGTTCGGCGAATCGGCTGACCAGGTGAAGACACAGTTGGTCGAATTGCAAGAATCTCAGGCGCAGGATATGGCGGCGGCCCAACAGCTCGATGCCGGGTTGGAGGACGTTCGCCGTGCGGTGTCGTCGCTTCGTGAGTCCCGCTTGGCGGTGGAGGTCAAGAAAGCAGAAGTCCGAATGCAATTGGGGACGGTCGAGTCCACGCTCTCCGGCACATACCAGGTCGATCTCACGACGCTGCTCGATGCGCGGGTTGGGGAAATGACGGCCGAACAACTGTCACTAGGCGAGGCGCCGATTTCAGAAGACCGTTCAGCCGTGAATGAGATGGCGATGAGGGAGCAACTGCAGAAACTTCGCGAGAAGCTCGATCGCCTGGGACCGATCAATTTGGCCGCGATTCAGGAGCATCAAGAATTGGATCAGCGGTATCAATTTCTCACGACGCAGGAACAGGATCTCTCCACCTCTATCAGCTCGCTCAAGGAAATCATTCAGCGGGTCAACCTCACCACGAAGGATATGTTTGCCAGCACCTTTGCCGAGCTCCAGCAGAAATTCAGCGAGGTATTCGTGAAGTTCTTTCCTGGGGGCCGTGCTGAGCTGCAATTGGTCGAGGTCCCGGCGGATGAGACGACAGAGAGCTCTGGACAACAGGATCCCGGCGTCGACATCGTGGTGCAACCGCCTGGGAAACGCCTGAAGAGTATGACCATGCTCTCGGGTGGCGAGAAAACCTTAACGGCGATGGCCCTGCTTTTCGCGAGCTTTCTGATCAGGCCGACGCCGTTCTGTATCCTCGACGAAATCGACGCACCGCTGGACGAAGAGAATATCGGGCGCTTTACCAGCGTCTTGCGGGAACTCTCCGCGAGTGCTCAGTTCATGGTCATCACGCATAACAAGCGGACGATGGCCATTGCAGATTCCTTGTTTGGCGTCACGATGGAAGAACCGGGTATTTCAAAAATCGTGTCGGTGAGACTGGCGAATTTGCAACCGGTCTAAGTCGCGTAACGTAGCTAAAACATGCATACTTCAGAGGACTTCTGCCTCTCTGTTTCTTGACTCGGGGTAGGGTGTCTGTTATATACCCACAACGGGTAGTATTACGGGCATACGGCTCGTAGTTCGAGCTCATACGGGACGAAGCGAGTCATTCGTATTGTCCCATCCACCCGCAGCTTTCCACAGAACAATATAATGAATCTGATTCGAGCGTTTCTGGGTCGTCTATCGGACAGTCTCTTCGTCTCCGTGCCGGAGAAGTTGGGGTTGGCGACCGAATTGTCCAAGGCTCCATCGCTACGTCTGGTGTCGGACAAGCCCCTGATGTCCACGCCAATCGATCCTGCGATGCGCCGCCCACCTAGCCATTCCGTGAGTCCCGTGGATGCGATCGACGACGCGGTTCGGCGCAGCCAAGCCTGGTTCTTATCCAAACAAGATGCCTCCGAAGGCTATTGGGTTGCGGAACTTGAAGCCGATACGACTCTGACCTCCGAATATCTGTTGCTGCGGAGATTTTTGGATCGGGTCGATCCGGAACGCGAGCGCAAGGCGGTGCGCTACCTCCGCGCCATGCAATTGCCCGATGGCGGCTGGCCGATTTTTCATGGTGGCCCTTCGGAGATCAGCGCCTCGGTCAAAGCCTATTTCGCCTTGAAGTTGAGCGGTATGTCAGCCGACGAGCCCTACATGCTCCGTGCCCGTGACTGTATTCATGCCAAGGGTGGCGTGGTCTGTGCGAATGTCTTCACGAAAATCACCTTGGCCCTGTTTGAACAGTACGATTGGGAAGGCCTTCCGAGTATGCCGCCGGAGATCATGCTCCTGCCGAAGCGGTTCTACTTCAGTATCTATGCGATTTCTTATTGGTCGCGTGCCGTCCTGATTCCTCTGTTGGTGGTGTTTGCGAATCAGCCTGTCTGCCGTATTCCCAAAGAGCAGGGAATCGACGAACTCTACGTCTTCCCCAGGGCGGAGATTCGCTATCGCGACGTGCCACCGTTCAATAAGGATCAACGGTGGCTTACCCCGCATAATTTCTTCGTCCAATTGGACGGGGTGCTCAAACTCTACGACCGGATGCCGCTGAGTTGGTTGCGCGAGAAGGCCTTGCATAAGGCAGCCACCTGGATGTTGGACCATATCAAGGGCAGTGGTGGGTTGGGGGCAATCTATCCGGCCATGGCGAACTCGATCGTGGCCCTTCGCTGCCTCGGCTACCAGGTCGACGATCCCTTGGTCCGGAAGGCATTTCAGGAAATCGAATCGCTGGAAGTCTACAGCATCGTGTCGATCGGCGATCAGCGCGTCGAGGCTCTCCATCTCCAGCCCTGTCACTCTCCCATCTGGGACACGGCATTACTCATGAATGCGTTCATTGAAACCGGGATGCCGCAGGACCACCCCTCTCTCCAAAAGGCGGCTTCCTACTTGGCTTCCCGTCAGACAAAAACGGTTGGAGATTGGAAGTTCTCGGCCCCCAATGCAGAACCCGGAGGCTGGTACTTCCAGTTTGAGAACGAGCTCTATCCTGATGTGGATGACTCGGCCGTCGTGTTGATGGCGTTGTCGAAAGTTCGAATGGCTCAGGCTTCTGAACTGCAAGAGTCGATTCAACGGGGAACGAATTGGGTGCTCGCTATGCAAGGGTCCGATGGAGGCTGGGGCGCGTACGACAAGGATAATAATCGCATCGTGTTCAACTATATCCCCTTTGCCGATCACCATGCTTTGCTCGATCCCAGTACGTCAGACCTGACTGGACGTTGTCTCGAGATGCTTGCAGCGCTGGGCTACGATCAGAGACACCCAGCTGTGGGGCCGGCGCTCCGGTTTCTGAAGCGAGAGCAGGAAGCCGATGGCAGTTGGTACGGCCGGTGGGGCGTCAATTACATCTATGGTACCTGGTCCGTTCTGGCAGGCCTGCGAGCGATCGGGGTGGATCTTTCGGAGCCCTATATTCAGCGTGCGGTCGCCTGGCTTGAGTCGAAACAGAATCCCGATGGCGGCTGGGGCGAGTCCTGTCATTCGTACGACGACGACCCTGCGTGGAGCGGGAAGGGAGACAGTACCCCGTCTCAAACGGCTTGGGCCATCATGGGCCTGATGTCGGCCGGGATGACCGACGCCTTCAGCGTCGCTCGAGGCATCCAGTATCTGCTCCGCCATCAACTGAAGGATGGTTCGTGGGAAGAGGTTCGCCATACAGGCACCGGTTTCCCCCGGGTGTTTTATCTCCGCTACCATTGGTACTGCCAATATTTCCCGCTGTGGGCCTTGGCCATGTATCGAAACTTACGGACGCGCGGACACATGCGGGCCGATGAAGTCCGTGAGCAGGTCTTGGCATCCGGGTGTCATCGAGTCGACCGGTGATCGCTCCTTCAGCCTCTCCCGCTGGCGAGGGACAGCCTGCTGTAGGATCTTCGATGCATCCCATCGCCATCTTTGTCGCGACTCGCTGGGAACTCCAGGCCGTTCAGCGTGCAATTATCACGGATCGTGTGACGACCATTGCCGGAGTTCGTTGCCAGATTGGGCACCATGGGCAGCGTGCCTACTGGCTCATTCAAACCGGCGTCGGTCCTGTTGCGGCCCGCGCGGTTGCTGGAAAGGTATTGAAGGCGCAGCCGATGTCCTTGGTCATATCTACGGGTTTTGCCTGCGCCCTTATACCGGCTGAAGTGGGAGACCTCATCGTTGGGACCGCTGTGTCGTCTGTGCTGAATGACGGAGCGGAGGCGACAGGGCATGATTCGATATTGTGCGACGAGGCTGTGCGCTCAGATCTTCTTGCCGTGGCACAGGATGCCGGGATGGTCGTGCGAGTGGGACCCATCGTGTCAGGACCGACCGTGGTATGGCAGGCCGAGGGCAAGCGCCGGCTGCGTCATTTGACTGACGCGACGGGGCTCGATATGGAAAGTGCCGCGCTGGCATCGGTGGCTCGCGAACGCGGTGTGCCGATGGCGATCGTGCGGACAGTTTCCGATCTCGTGGATGAAGATCTCCCTCTTGACTTCAACCTCTTTCTCAGGCCCACTGGCTGGATGAAAGGCTTGTGGGCGCTCATCCGCCACCCCACCGGCTTCGTAGGGCTGAATCGGCTGCGAAAACAGAGTCGAGTGGCTGCGGGTCGATTGACCGAATGGTTTCAACATTATGCAAATTCAGACATCGAATCTCTTCGCTTGCCTGGGTAACTAATGACGAATGTGATTGAACAGCTGGGTGCGCGGGCCATCCTCCGTATCCAGGAGATGGGCCGCATGTTGTTGTTTGTGCTGTCGGCCTGTGCCTGGCTGGTGCGGCCTCCGTTTCGATTTCATCAAATCATGAAACAGCTCCACTTCATCGGGTATAAATCCGTGTTTGTCGTCGTGCTGACGGCAGGGTTTACGGGGATGGTGCTGGCGCTGCAAGGCTATTACAGCTTGCGGAAGTTCGGCTCCGAGGGGTTGCTGGGTTCTGCGGTGGCGTTGAGCATGATCCGGGAGTTGGGACCAGTGTTGGCGGCGTTGATGGTGACTGCGCGGGCCGGTTCAGCCATGACCGCTGAGATCGGCATCATGCGGATCACGGAGCAGATCGATGCGCTCGATACGATGGCGATTAATCCGATGCAATATCTGATCGCACCGAAACTGGTGGCGGGCGTGATCGGAGTCCCGTTGCTGGTGGCGATCTTTGATGTGGTCGGTATCTATGGCGGTTCCCTCGTCGGCGTGGACCTGTTGGGTGTGAGTGAAGGCGCCTACTGGAACTCGATTGAATCAGCGGTGGAATGGAAAGATATCTACGGCGGCATTCTCAAGTCGATCAGCTTCGGGCTGATCGTCAGTTGGATCTGTTGTTATAAAGGATTCTATACGAGACACAGCGCCGAAGGGCTTGGACGCGCGACGACTGAGGCGGTGGTCTTGTCGTCGGTGCTTATCCTCGTGTGGGACTATTTTCTCACGTCGGTTTTGCTCTAACACCCATGATCAGGCTAATCGGCGTCGAAAAGCAATTTGGAGATCAGCGCGTCTTAGGAGGCGTTGATCTTGCGATCCCCGTCGGTAAGCTGACGACTATCATCGGTGGCAGCGGATCGGGAAAGAGTGTGCTGCTCAAGCACATGATCGGGCTCCTGCAGCCGGATCGCGGCGAGGTATGGGTGGACGATGTAGAGATCTCCCGGCTGTCCGGCACACGCTTGAATGACGTGCGGAAACGATTTGCGATGCTTTTTCAGGGCGCCGCGTTGTTCGATTCCCTGTCGGTCTTCGAGAACGTGGCGTTCCCGTTGCGCGAAAAATTGCGCATGAAGGGCTCGGCGGTGATCAAACGGGTTGAGGAAAAGCTCGGGGAAGTCGGGCTGGCGGGGATGGGGCACAAGTTTCCTGCCGAGTTGAGCGGGGGTATGCGAAAACGGGCTGGATTGGCGCGGGCGTTGGTCATGGAGCCGGAGATTATCCTTTTTGATGAGCCGACGACAGGGTTGGACCCTCTGCTGGCGAAGTCGATTCACGATTTGATTGTAAGCATGCAGCGGCGGTTCGGTTTTACGGCAGTGATGGTCAGTCATGAAATTCCTGAAATCTTCGCGATTTCAGACTGGGTGGCGATGCTTCGGGACGGAAAGATTGTATTGATGGCTCAGTCTGCCGAGTTTCAGCGAACCACCGACCCTGAGATCCATGAGTTTATTTCAGTCGGTGGGACTGTGGCGTTGCCGGGATCGCCCGTTGGGTGAGAGGGGGAGTACTAAGGATGGAAAAAGCCAAACTAGAGATGGTGGTCGGTATGTTCGTACTCGTCGGCATCTTGTGTCTCGGGTATCTGGCAGTCAAGCTCGGGAAGCTCGAACTGGTCAGCGGCGACGTCTATGAAGTCGACGCGCAGTTCAATACGGCCTCGGGGCTTAAGCCCGGCTCGACGGTCGAAATCGCTGGCGTCGAAGTCGGTCGGGTTCGCGGGATTGTGCTCAAAGAGGATCGCGCGATGGTGAAGCTGGCAGTCAATAATACCGTCAAGCTCTACACCGACACGATTGCGTCCATCAAGACTCGGGGCATCATTGGAGAGAAATTTTTGGCACTGTCCCCTGGGGGGGGTGGCGATCCACTGAAGGCGGGAGATACGATCCGCGATACCGAATCGGGTCTCGATCTTGAGGAGTTAGTGAGTCAGTACGTGCATGGCAAAGTGAACTGAAGATCCGGGTGGAGACAATACCGGTGTATAGAAGGGGGGGCTACATGGAGATCAAGGGATCTACCGTCGCACAAGACTTGAAAACGGGTTGGGGGATGGTGGTGAGCGGAATTGGCTGCCTGCTACTGCTTGGTGCGGTTGCCATTCAGCCGGCGGTGGCTGGTGGCGCGACGGAGGCCATGAAAGGCACTATCGACGAGGTGCTGAGAATCATTCAGGACAAGGACCTCAAACAGCCGGGGAAATCGGAAGAGCGACGGCAGCGGTTGGAACGGGCTGTCGGGGACCGGTTCGACTATCCAGAAATGTCGAGGCGGGCGCTCGGTGCTCCGTGGAATACGCTGTCTGAAAAGGACAAACAAGAATTCGTCTCGCTGTTTCAGACACTCTTGACTAATTCCTATTCGGACAAGGTCGAGACCTATTCCGGTGAGGGAGTGCAGTACATCAATGAACGGACGGAAAAGGACTTTGCCGAAGTGAGGACGAAGGTCCTCACAGGTAAGACCGAAATCCCTCTCGACTACCGCCTGCTCAACAAGGGTGTGGAGTGGCGAGTGTACGATGTGGTGGTGGACGGCGTAAGTTTGGTGAGTAATTACCGTGGACAGTTCACAAAGATTCTCCGCTCCTCAGGCTACGCCGATCTCGTGGATCAGCTTCGCAAGAAATCCGACAAGATCAAAGCCCCGTAGAGATCTCCAGGAAACTCCATGACAAGCTTGCGCGGCTGTATCGCCGTTGCCCTCCTGTTTCTTGCGGCGAATGTCGTCTCGTTGCCTGAGGACGCACGAGCTGACGTTCAATACTTCCCGGTTCCGTCCGTGTCGACCAGCAAGAACGATGGGAGCGATGTTGGACTAATCACGCCGATTTTGATTACAGATCCCGATGGGGAGCTGAAATATATCGTCGCGCCGATGATCGTTCGCAACTCCATCGTGGGGACGCGCGGGGCGCTCAATCTGTTCCGGTATGAACCGGGGGGGCGTGAGATTCGTTTCACCGGTTCATTTACGGAGCGGATCGAACGGAAGCTGGTCTTCAGTTATGCCGATCCAGCCTTCAGCCAGGGGCGCTACTCCCTGAATTTCGGTGCTTCGTTTTTCAAAAATGCCACCTCTCGGTTTTTCGGATTAGGAGAAGCGACCTCTGAACCGCAACAGACGAACTATACGGCGCGTGAGGGGAGAGCGAATTGGCGATTCGGGGTCTATGCCAACGAAGTGACCCAGATTTCCGTCGGGCAGCGTTTCCGCGACGTGCGTCTGCAGAAGGGGGCCACCGATCTTCCCTTTACCGGTGACCGATTTTCGACGGTGGATGGTGTGCGGGGGGAGTCGATCATTCTCGGCCACCGGGCGACGTTTTATTATGATACGCGCAACAACCTCGTCTCGCCGACCGATGGAATGGCCGTAACGGCTTACGCCGAAGTGAATCAGAATATTCGCAACGGAGATCATCCCGTCTACTCTCGCTACGAAGTCGAGGTTAAGAAGCTCTTCCCGAGCGAGTCGAAGCGCGCGATCCTCGTCGTGCGGGCGGATCTTCAGGCGACAATCGGGACACAGGTTCCGTTCTTCGAGCAAAGCTCCTTGGGTGGACAAAACAACCTCCGGGGGTTCGGCGGCGATCGGTTCATCGACAAGCACCTTGTGTCGCTCAGCGTCGAGGAGCGGATCCATTTGGCGAGGACGAGAGTTGCAGGCGTCATCGCGGATTTCGAAGTCGCGCCGTTCCTGGATACCGGACAGGTCTTCAACGACTATAAGGACGTCAGCTTTAAGAGTTATCGTATGACTCCCGGTGTCGGATTCCGCGGCATCGTGCGACCCAATGTCGTCGGACGTGTCGACTACGGCTATAGCCGGGAAGGCGGCGCGATCTATGCGGGATTGGATTTTCCCTACTAGCCTTGACGGCCGTTGCGTCTATCTAGTCGGAACTGGTGTCCGTTGCGGAGGAGTTCAACGAAGACCCTTCAGCGACTCATGGAGCGGGGCGTAAGGTCCATCATTGAGGCGCGACAGAAGTGGCTCTTGGATGTACCGATCAACTGCACCCACAGCTGCTTTGGCCGGTCTCAAGCGTCGAGCATGTGGACCTCATCACTGGTGGGGTGGAAGACTGTTCGCTCTCGACGGTCTTCACCCATCGATTCGAGTCATGAGTGAGAGGAGAAGTGCGGGGGCATCTGGCTAACCACTTGACAACATGGGGGTTCCATGTGAAAATCTGAGCCGTTAACCTATAAGCTGCTACGTTACTTCGTTGCTTCGCCAGTACGTACCTGAACCCAGCTCGTTGTTACAGACCCATGCATTCATGCAAAGGAGCATCTGCTATGTCGATCTTGAAGACCATTCACAGCCCGGCTGATCTAAAACGGCTCTCACCGGCGCAGTTTCCTGTTTTGTGCCAGGAGCTGCGGGAACAGATTATCGGCGTGGTCTCTAATGTCGGAGGGCATCTGGCTTCGAACCTCGGAGTGATTGAACTGACGGTCGCGTTACACTATCTGCTCGATACGCCACAAGATAAAATCGTTTGGGATACCAGCAATCAAGCCTATGCGCATAAGCTCCTCACCGGGCGCCGGGAACAGTTTCACACGCTCCGTCAGTACGGGGGAATGAGTGGTTTCACCAAGCGCGAGGAGAGTGTCTACGATACGTTCAATGCAGGCCATGCTGGTACCGGCGTGTCCGCCGCTTTTGGGCTGGTCGCGGCCCGTGAGCAATTAGCGCAGCATCATAAGGTCGTCTGTGTCGTCGGGGATGGCGCCATGACCGCCGGGATGACGCTGGAAGGGCTGCATCATGCTGGAGGGTTGGGGAAAGACTTCCTGGTTATTCTGAACGACAATCAAATGTCCATTTCGAAGAATGTCGGCGCCATTTCCTCATATTTGAACCGGACCTTTACCGGAGAGTTTTATACCAAGATGCGCGAGGAAACGGGGCAACTGTTGGGGAAGATTCCCCATATTGGGCAGGATATGCAGAAGTGGGCTCGCCGGGCAGAAGAATTGGCCAAGGGTGCGATCCTCCCCGGACTGCTTTTTGAAGAGCTTGGGTTTAGGTATGCCGGACCGATCGACGGCCATAACTTTGAGCATCTGCTGCCGACCTTGGAGAACGTGTTGAAGATGAGGGGCCCGGTGTTGCTCCATGTCATCACGAAAAAAGGATTGGGCTACGAGCCTGCCGTGAATAATCCGGTGTGGTTCCATGCCTGTCCGCCTTTTGTACGGGAAACCGGGGCACCGGCTAAGAAGGCGGCTCGACCGTCCTATACGCAAATCGCCATCGAATCATTGGTGAAGTTGGCCCGTCATGATAAGCGCATCGTCGCAATTACGGCTGCGATGTGTGAAGGGACCGGCCTGAATATTTTCGAGAAGGAGTTTCCGGACCGGATCTATGATGTAGGTATTGCCGAACAACATGCGGTGACGTTTGCGGCTGGTCTTGCGACGCAGGGCCTCCGCCCGGTGGTGGCCATGTATTCCACCTTCTTGCAGCGGGCGTACGACCAGGTGGTGCACGACGTTGCGACCCAAAATCTTCCGGTGACTTTTTGCATCGATCGCGGCGGGTTAGTGGCGGAAGACGGGACGACGCACCATGGGGCGTTCGATTATGCGTTCCTGCGCCACATGCCGAATATGGTGGTCATGGCGCCGAAGGATGAAAATGAGTTGCAGCATATGATGAAAACCTGCGTCGAACATGATGGGCCTGCCTCAGTGCGGTATCCTCGAGGGCTGACCCTGGGCGTGACGATGGATCAGGAACCGAAGGCCTTGCCAATGGGGAAGGGTGAGCTCTTGCAGGAAGGCACAGATGTCGCGATCGTCGCGATCGGTGTGTCGGTCTTGCATGCGGTGACGGCTGCAAAACGGCTAGAAGCCGAAGGCATTTCAACAGCGGTCGTGAATGGGCGTTTTGTGAAGCCGTTGGATCAGGACTTGATCGTCGGGGTCGCGAAAAAAGTTCGTTATGTCGTGACCGTTGAAGAAGGCAGTAAAATGGGCGGGTTCGGTTCAGCAGTACTCGAAGCCCTGTCGGACGGCGGCGTGACGGATGTGAGAACGAAGGTGATTGGGCTGCCCGATTGGTATATCGAGCAAGGACCACAGGATTTCTTGCGAGAACGGTACGGGCTTACGGCGGAAGGTATCTATCAGAGCGTGAAGGAGTTGATCGGTCAGGCGCCGGCTCCTGCGCGAGAGCAACGCCCGCTCGCTACATTGGCAGATCGGTTGCCGCATGGAGACGAGCAGGGGAGCTAAGAGGAAAACGGCAAGAAGAACACGATGCATATTACTAGACGAAAAACCAGGCAGATCACGGTTGGCAAGCTCAAGATCGGCGGAGATGCGCCCGTGTCCGTGCAGTCGATGTGCTCGACCGACACGAGAGATGTCGTCGCAACGATCGAGCAGATCCGCCAGCTGGAAGCTGCCGGTTGTGAAGTGATCCGTGTGGCCGTGCCAGACGACGAAGCGGCGGCAGTACTGCCCAAGATCAAAGCGGCGATGACCGTACCGCTGGTCGCGGATATCCATTTCGACCATCGGCTGGCATTGAAAGCTGCCGAGGTCGTCGACTGCGTCAGGATCAACCCCGGCAACATCGGAGCCTGGTGGAAAGTCGAAGAAGTTATTAAGGCGGTGAACGAGCGGGGCATTCCCTTGCGCATCGGCGTGAACGGCGGGTCGCTCGAGCGGCCGTTGTTGGACAAGTATGGCTGGCCATCACCCGAAGCCTTGGCTGAATCGGCGCTCAACGCCGTCCATGCGTTGGAAGATGTTGGCTTTACGAATATGAAAGTGTCGTTGAAGGCATCCGATGTGCACCATGCCATTGATGCCTATTGGTTATTTGCCCACCAGTCCGACTATCCCTTGCACATCGGGATTACCGAGGCGGGCACGTTGATGACCGGTGCCGTTAAGTCGACCATGGGGCTTGGATACTTGCTCTCCCAGGGGATCGGCGACACGCTGCGCGTGTCGCTGGCGGCTGATCCGGTTGAAGAAGTCAAAGTAGGGTTCGAGATCTTGAAGTCGCTCGAACTTCGCCACCGAGGGATCAATGTCATCGCCTGCCCAACCTGTGGCCGAGTTGAGATCGATGTGGTGAAGCTGGCCAACGAATTGGAAAAGAAGCTCGGTCATATCACGACTCCGTTGAATGTGTCGGTCCTTGGCTGTGTCGTGAACGGGATTGGCGAGGGGAAGGAAGCGGATATCGGGATTGCCGGCGGTGAAGGCAAGGGGATCCTCTTCAAAAAGGGCAAACTCGTTCGCAAGGTGCCCATCGAAGAGTTGATGGACACGCTGATCCAAGAGGTCGAGTTGATGGCCAAGGAAAAGGAAGCTGAAGGGAATGGGACGGTCGTGGTCCCTTCGAACGAAGGATGGGAATCGATGAGTTCACAGTCGGATGAGCCCACCACGCTTGGAAAAGAAATCCCTGTGTTGCCCAACCGTTGAGCATCTATTCTTCACGCCTGCGCCGTATTTCTGACATGGCAAGTTGAGATAGAGGAAGAGGGCCCGCTATAATGCGCGCGGGGCGCCGTACCCAAGTGGTTAAGGGAGCAGTCTGCAAAACTGCGATTCGGCGGTTCGAACCCGCCCGGCGCCTCCAAATTGACGACAGGGGATGAGAGTGTTAGGATCTATGCCGTTTCTTGCTCGCAAGTCCAGCTGCGGTTCGCAGTTGCTCACTACACAGACAGCATAAAGTAGAAGGAGAGAGAGGAATGGCCGTTCCACTTTCCCAGATGTTTACAGTCACGAAGTACGTGCTCACCCAGAAAGTTACCAGGGTGAAGCGGTATCCGCTTGTGTTGATGCTGGAGCCTTTATTCCGGTGTAATTTGGCCTGTGCCGGCTGCGGCAAGATTCAGTACCCGGACCATGTGCTGGATAAGCGGCTGACTCCGGAGCAATGCTGGGCTGCGGCGGAAGAATGCGGAGCCCCGATCGTCAGCATTCCAGGGGGAGAGCCGATGATCCATCCTGAGATGGCGTCGATTGTTCGCGGACTGGTCGCACAGAAACGGTACGTGTACCTCTGCACCAATGCGATTCTGATGGAGCGGAAACTCGATGAGTATGAGCCGTCGAAGTTTCTCACGTTCAGCGTCCATATGGACGGACTGAAAGATGAGCACGATCTGGCGGTGTGTCGGGACGGCGTCTATGACGTCGCGGTGAAGGCCATCAAGGCGGCGTTGAAGCGGGGCCATCGGGTGACCACCAATACGACGCTCTTCGACGATGCCAACCCTGAACGCGTGCGCAAATTTTTCGATGCGATGATGGAGCTCGGCGTCGAAGGCATGATGATCTCGCCGGGGTACAGCTACAATAAGGCGCCAGACCAACAGCATTTTTTGAAGCGAGAACGCACACGAGAATTATTCTCCCGTATTTTGGGGAGTCCGAAGAAGGGGTGGCAGTTTAATCAGTCACCTCTGTTCCTCGATTTCTTGATGGGGCGCCGGGAGTATGAATGCACGCCCTGGGGCAATCCGACCTACAACGTATTCGGGTGGCAGAAGCCCTGCTACTTGCTTCAGGAAGGTTATGCGAAGACGTTCCGTGAGCTGATGGACAGCACGGAATGGGATCACTACGGGACGGGGCGGAATGAGAAATGCGCCGATTGTATGGTGCATTGCGGCTATGAAGCCTCGGCAGTCGAAGATACTTTCGGTACGTTGTCCGGGTTTGGCCGGACTGTGAAGTTAACGATGCTCCCTACCTCGCGATGAACACGACGCATTGCATGCTCTTGTGTGCCCCGTACGGTGCGGCAGGACCCTCGTCATGACCGATACCAAGAATCATAGCGATGATGTCGTTGGCTCGCTGGAGGGCCGTGTGTTTCAGCCTTCTTCTTTTGCTGAGCTGGCGGAAGCCGTGGAGCTGGCATTCGACTATCGTGGCGATGTGACCGTCGTATTGAAGTCGGGGGAGTCGCTCGGCGGGTATTTGTTCAATCGCCAGGTCAGTGGTTCCGATTCCTATCTTGAAGTGTTTCCTTCTGATAGCTCTCCTGCTCGGCGCATCCGTTACGATCAGATCGCCTCCATTGCCTTCACCGGTGAGGATACGGCCACGGGGAAGTCCTGGGAAACCTGGATTGCGAAGAAGGATTCTGAACGACGATCCGAAGTGGAACGTGTTGCCGCGGACGCGCAAGCGCGCGGAATTCTCTAGCCCCCTGTTATTCCAGCTCTATCTTTTTCCCGCTCGTTCTTCTATACAGACATATCTTGAATAGTCCGCTCCTGGCGCAGGGAATAGGGCTTGCTGGCTTGTTGAATTGGGCGGTCAATTCGTTGACAAAAACTAGGGGCTATGTTAAAAGGGTCGGCCTCAAAATGGCCTGGCTCATTGCAGATCAGACTTTCTGCTGTGTGGGCTGGACGCAAGAGTCCGGCGACCGAAAAAGGCGTCAGTCCAGAGCTCATGAGGCGTAGACAGATCGCACAGAATGAATCTCGGTGGCGGGAGTGGATCCTGGCCATAGCCATAGTAGGCGGTCTCCCATCGGTTGTTTCTGCCACGCATGAAGCCGATCACCGATTTACGGTCGAAGGCTTTGTATGCGGGACGGATGGGAGGGGCAGCGCAAATATAGACGTGCTCGTGAAGGATACGAGAATCTCCTACGGCCAGATCGTGAAGACCGACGGAGATGGGTACTACAAGGCGGCGTTTCATCTCCATAACGATAACCTTGGCGATCCGTTGCTGGTTGAAGCCAGGGGGGAGCAGCAGGAGCAGAAGATTTCGTTTGATCCGAAGGATCTGGAGGCAGAGCGAAAAGTCCAGGTTAACTTTGGGACGGGCTGTATACACGATAGAGAACGCGTTCCAATGTGGGTGTACGGAGGATTGGGCGCCGTTGCTGCAGCTGCCGGCGGGTTCGTGGGATTGAAGATGATTCGCGCATGGCGGAAGCGGGAACAGAAGCGAGGGACGTCTCAGGGTAAGCGAAAGAAATAGCGAAGCGGTCCATGGGACGGATATGCGTCTCGCTGGATGAGTGGATGGATGTTGATAGGGGGTACGAGTGGCGGTAGAGGACTCGTTGGGATCAGCGCTTTTGCAGGGGAGATTATCCTCCCGGTGAAAGCGTTTTTTTTCGTCTTGGTGCGAAAGTGAAACGTTACCGATATGGTCGCGAAAAAAGGAGTAGGGGATAGATATGAAACAGATGAAATTTGCGCAGTTGGCGGTGGTGTTGGGCGCGGGGCTCTTTATGGCGGCGTGCGGTGGTGGAGAGAGTGAAGGGCCGGTCGTTCCGCCGCCTCCAGCGCCTGCCGAGTATGCAGACAAGCATATGCCTGCCGGTTGGTGGACTGATGCCGCCAAACTGGAAGAGGGCCGGAAGCTTTTCATCGGCGACACGAATCCCGATGTGAATTGCGCGAGCTGCCATGGCAAGGACGGCAAGCCGGTCAAGGCTGGTGCGCGTGACTTTCGTAAGGGCGATCGGATGAGCCTCTATTCGGATTCCGTGTGGTTCTGGAGAATTTCAGAAGGGGTGCCCAATACGAAGATGAAGGCCTGGAAGAGCAAGCTGTCAGACGAAGATCGCTGGAAGCTCGTCTTGTATGAACGGAACTTCGGGTTGGCTGGCAAGGGCTGGGATAACGAGAAGAAGTCTTGGGTCGATGCGGCAGGCATGTCGGCTGCTCCTGCAGCTCCGGCCGCGGCTCCCGCGGCGGCACCAGCTGCAGCTCCGGTAGCAGCTCCCGCTGCTCCGGCACCGGCAGGTAAGTAGGCTGATATCAATCTAGTGAGGAGGGGCGGCGAAACATCATGAAAACGTGGCAGCGCAGTCTCATGGCGGCATTCGCGCTTCTGGCGTTGTTCGGAGGCGTGGCGTATGCCCAAGCTCCTGGCGCGCCTCCCGTGGAGTTCCCTTATACGGGGAATCGGACCGCGGTATGGATCGTCGCCCAGCTTCACATCCTGTTTGCGGGATTCATTCTCGGTGCCCCGATCTTTGTCGTGATCTCGGAATGGTTGGGGTACCGGAAGCAGGATCCCCGGTACGATCGTTTGGCAAAAGAGGTGACGAAGGTCACAGTCATTCTCTACAGCATGACCGCCCTCACGGGGGGGCTCTTTATATTCGTGCTACTCGCGACCTATCCGCAGTTTACGACGTGGCTCATCAACCACTTCTATCTGCTGTTCGCGGTGATCTATCCCTTGCTCTTCATCAGCGAGACCATCTTGCTGTACATGTATTTCTACACCTGGGATTCCTGGAAGGGTGAGAAGAAGGCCCGGCATATCGCCCTCGGGGTGCTTCTGAATCTGATCGGCACGATCACGCTCTTCGTCATCGACGGCCCGACTTCGTTTATGAATACGCCGGTGAAGGCCGAGGGGATTTCGCCGCAAGAGTTTCTCGCGACCGCGAGTTTGTGGGACAAAATCTTCAACTATAGCTGGATGCCGCTCAATCTCCATCGCCTCGTCGGGAATGTGACGTTCGGCGGGTTCGTCGCCGGGCTGATTGCCGCCTACATGTTCATGGGGGCGAAGAAGGACGAAGAGCGAGCCTACTACGATTGGATGGGGTTTGTCGGCAACCTGATCGGTGTGGGCGCGTTGTTGTTCCTGCCGTTCATGGGCTATCTGTTGGCCTACGAGCTCTGCGATTACGATGCGTCGATCTGTCCATATATGATGGCCGACCAGCTCTCGATGTTTTTCGAAATGCAGGGCGCGATGATCGGCCTCATCTTCCTGGCCAGTAATTACTATATTTGGCTCAGCATGAAGCGGATCGAGGGGGTCGAAAAGGTTCGGATGACGATCCTGGCTCCTGTCGTGATGGTCTTGCTGCCTATCGTGATGACCAAGGTGATGACGGATTATCCGGTTCCTGACCCGACCTCGCTGGCGTTCCTGCTGCCGATGTTGTTGGCCCCGTTCACCGTAGGCCGGTTCATCCCGCTGACGGTATCTGCACGGACCGTGATCAAGGTCGGATTCTTGATGGTCGTCGTCGGCGATGCCATCTGGCTGACGCCCCATGGCTTTGTGCCGACAGGGGCCAAGCTGGTGGCGGAGTTGGAGTTGCCGTCAGATTGGAACTTCCTGGCGTTGATGCCTGCGAAGAATTCTGCCGCATTTACGCTGGTCTTCGTGACGGTCGTCAATTACGTCATTTATAACCGGGCCATCAGTCAGGGCACGATCGTCTGGGGCAAGATCGATTTCGCCTCCCAGTTCGTGCTGATATTCCTGGCCTTCAGCGCAATTTGGACGATGGGTCTGATGGGTGCGGTCCGCTCGTTGTTGCGGAAGTACTACCACACCTACAATCTGTTGCCGGACTTCACCGCGGAATCCTTCACGCCGACATTGTCCTATTCCGCCTGGTGGATCACCGGGATTACAGTCGTCTTTTACGCCGTCGTCAGTTTCGCGATTATCGTAACCCTTCGGCCTTCCGATTCGAAGGGGCATGCACCTGAGAGCAGTCCAGTCCCTGCCGGGAGTAAGTAGCCAGGGTGCGGAACGCTTACTGAAGGAAAGAGGATCTGTATGGGGAATGTGATTAAGAAGCTGATGATCGGTTTGGTGGTGGGTGGCGTACTGGTCGGTGCGACTCGAATGTTCGAGTTTCCCGTCATCTTCCAGATGATGTTCTTCGCCTACGCGATGCTGGGGGCAGTCGTATTCATGATCCTGGATGCGCCGGCACTCACCCCGATGAGCGGACTGAAGTCCGTCATCGTATTGGTGGTGTTCTATGTCGTGCTCTGCACGGTGTATATCTCCGGCGCCTCGATGTGGCCGCAGTACGATCCGGAAGATGAGAAGGGCAAGATCGCCAAGATCTTGGGGCCTAAGTATGCGGCGACTCAACAGGGGAAAGCCGAAGAGTTGATCGCGCGGGCGAAGGCGCTCGATGAGCAAGTAAAAGCTTTAACCGTGCGTCTCAAGGCAGTAGGCGGAGACCAGGCGGCAACGGGCCAGTCGGCAGGGGCTTCAGGATCAGTCCCGACAGCATCCGGTGCGGCAACCGGAGATTTCATGAAGCTGGGTGAGGAGCAGTGGCAATTACAAGAATGTTATAACTGCCACAAGCTGAATGGCGAAGGCGGTAAGAAGCGCGGTCCTGAACTGGATAACATCGCCACCTATCTCTCGGTCGACGAGATCAAGCAGAAGATCCTCGATCCCAAGAGCTTCATGGCCGAAGGATTCGAGAAGGAGTACGAGAAGGGTAAGATGCCGGACAAGTACAAGGATCTGATGGAGGAGAAGGACGTCGTAGCGCTCGCCGCCTGGCTCGGTACATTCAAGAATACAGCAGTGAATACGCCAAAGCCGATTAAGAAGAAGTAGCATGCAGCCTAAACTGAAATCCAAAGTCCGCTGTGCGGATCAAGAAGTCGGTGAAGTGACGAAGATCATCATGGATCCGCTGACCCGTGAGATCAGCCATCTCGTGGTGTCGTTGAACGGTGCAGGTGAGCGGCAAGTCGCGATGGGCCTGGTGCAGACCGTTACGGACGGGGTGGTGCAGCTACGGTCGTCTGCGTCTGACGTGAGTGCGTTGCCGCCGTTCAAGCGTGATGAGTACGTCACATTGCATGAGGTGGAGATCCCGCACATTGAAGACCATCTTCACGTGTCGCCGGGCGAAGTTCTGGTGCCGTTTCCTGATTTGGAGAAGAGCGTCAAGCGACGGACCTTCTTCGCAAATCTGACCCACGTGGTCGGATTGTTTATTGGATTGCCGCTGGCTTTCCCCGTCTTGAAGTATTTGATGAAGCCGATGTATGCCCCGTTCGACAACGGATGGCTCAAGATCGGTAACATCGGGAAGATCAAGGCGGACGATGCGGGGACGCAGTTCAAGTTCAAGCGCAAGGTCAAAGAGGCCTATCTGCCTGAAGCCGAGATCGAGAAAAATGTGTGGATCTTGAAGGCGACGCCCGCAGTCCTCGAAAAGATATACCAGGGAAAAGATATGGACTTCCGGGATGGCGCCGGGAAAACGATCTGGACCAATAAGAAGGACGTGCCCTACGTCGCCTTTTCTGGTAAGTGTCCTCATCTTGGGTGTGGATTTAAATGGCGTCAGCATAAAGTGCTGGGACAGGTGTTCTTGTGTCCCTGCCATTTGAGCATCTACGATGCGGCCGGTACGGTGTTGGATGGCCCTGCCCCGCGTCCCCTCGATCCGTTGCCCATTCAGGTGTCCGCGAGCGGTGAGGTGCAAATTATCGATATGGAATTCAAAGCCGGGACGAAGTCCCAAACGCGGATTGTCTAGATGAGCCACACCCCTTTTCCTAGCGCGCCAACCACGATCCTTGAAAAAGTCATCGACTTTGTCGATGAACGAGTCGGCCTGAAGCTGCTTGCCGCCAAGATGCTCAATGAGCCGGTCCCTGGCGGTTCTCGCTGGGCTTATGTCTTCGGATCGGTATTGTTATTTATCTTCATCATGCAAGCGGTCACGGGCGTGCTGTTGATGTTCTACTACGTGCCCACCGCCGACCATGCCTACGCCAGCACTCAATACATCCTGCATGATGTCGACTACGGCTGGTTCCTGTTGAGCTACCATTTCTGGGGCTCCACGGCCATGGTGGTCTGCGTCTTTGCGCATATCTCTCAAGTCTTTCTCTGGGGCGCCTATAAGAAGCCACGTGAACTGGTTTGGTTAGTCGGGCTCGCGCTCTTCGGTATCGTCATGGGATTCGGTTTCACGGGTTATTTGCTGCCGTGGGATCAGCGAGCCTACTGGGCCACGACGGTCGGTGTAGAAATTCTGGATAAGACGCCGCTGCTCGGCGACTTCATGGCTCGATTCCTCAAGGGGGGCGCGACTCCCGGCCAAATGACGCTGAGCCGGTTCTTCGTCATCCACGTGATGGTGCTCCCCGCAGCCCTGATGGGACTGGCCGGGTTGCATTTGTTCCTCTTTAGGTCGGCCGGACCGGCTGGTCCATTCCGGGGCACTCCGGAAGAACTGAAGGCGAAGACCGACTACTTTTTTCCGCGACAAATTTGGAAAGATATCGTCGGCATGGCGGCGGTCTTTGCCTGTATCTGCGCCTTGGCCTTCTGGGAGCCAGTGGTCTTGTTGGAAGAGGCGACGCCTGATCCTGGCGATTATCATCCGGAGCCGGAATGGTACTTCCTGTTCCTGTTCCAGTTGCTGCGACTCAAGATGTTCTCCGGAGAGATTGGACAATTGTTTGGCGCGATGGTATTGCCCGGCGCGTTTATGGCGCTGCTGGCCGCCTTGCCATTCTTCGACCGTGATCCTGAACGGAATATTTTCAAGCGCCCCATCGCCCTGATCGGATGGGTGGTGGTCATGGCTGCGATCTTGATCTTCACGATCTCTGCCATTATCAACCGAGAGTTTTTGGACTAGCGGCCTCTCGCAGAACGGACTCTGTTTGTTATGAGCGACGAACGCGAATCAATGTCTCCTACGAAGCTCGGGCTCGGTATTCTTTGGCCTGCCTTTTGGACCGGCTTGCCGATCAAGCTTGCCTTCGTCCTGCTCTTTCTCGCGCTGGGGATGGTGCATTTTGAAACGAGAATAGGCCTCGCATTCCTGATGCTGCTGGCGAGCCCGGTCACCGTCTTTGCGGTTCCGACGATTACGCTAGGATTGGAATCCCATTTTGGTGAAGGTGTCGGCATCGCGTTGCTGTTTTTGCTGTCGATCCCGATCGATATCTGGGCGCTCGGAGTTGTGGGGCGGACATTTTTTCTCGAACGCCTGCGGCGTGAACCGCCAGAGGGATTGGGGCTGACGCTCTGGTGGAAATGCGCATTGGTCGGAGGCATCTTTCTGCCGATCCTCTGGGTGGCAATGAGTGCCACGACGGATGTCTCGATTGCGTTCGTCCATTCCATGTTTGAGATGGAGGCGCTGAAGGGCGTTCCCGTTGCAGAGAAGATCAGCATAGAGCTGGTTCTGTGGGGCGGGGTGGCTACAGGGGTGCTTCTGTTGTTGCTGATCACCGGCGTCTCGTTCGTGGGGCGGATGATCCGCAGCACGGTGGCGTCGGCTGAGCATGCGTCGGAAAACTATCAAGGGTTGATTACTCGCTGGGACCTGATGCGGGTGCCGGCCGATCAAGGATTGATGTTGACAGCCTTGACCGGTGGGGCCGTGATCTTGTCGCTCCTCTTTTGGTCTTCCCTCCCGGTGTTTACGCCGCACCCGCACGACTGTTGTAAGAAGCCTGAAGTCAAAGCCGTCCCTGTAGTTAAACCGCTTGAGACGCTGAACAAAAATGAGAAGATGGTGGCGCAGCTGACAGCACAGGTTGAGCTGCTGGAAAAACAGCAGGCGGAAGCCGAACTGGAAAAAGGCAAGAGTAAGGGCAAGGCAGGCAAAGATGCAGTGAAAGCGCCGGCGGCAACCGCACCGGCTCCGCCTGCCGCCAAGAAACCGTAACGTGGGAGATGATGAGGTGAGGGGCATGCAACAACAGGGTGGATGGATTCAGAGACTTCTCCAGGCCGGTCGCGGTCATGGGGGGATGTTCTCAGCGCTGTTGTGGGCCGTGGGCCTGCTCAGCCTTCCCGCGCTGGCCTTTGGTGCAGATGTCGCACCGGCCGCCGCGACCGAGTATCGCGACATTCCCTATATCGGCAGCCGCAATCTCGTCTGGGTTGTCGCGCAGCTCCATTTGCTGCTCGCAGGGTTCGTTTTGGGTGTCCCGATCTTCGCCTGGCTCTGCGAAGTCGTGGCCTGGAAGACGGGCGAAAAGCGCTATGACAAACTTGCGAAAGAGTTCACCAAGCTCCTGACATCCGCCTATGCCACGACGGCGCTCTTCGGCGGAATTCTCTTGTTCCTGCTGATCTCGTTCTATCCCAAGTTGATGAACTATCTGACGGATATTTTCTTCCCGTCATTCATCGTCTATTGTCTCCTCTTTCTGGTTGAGACCATGACGCTGTATCTCTATTGGTATGGCTGGGATGCGATGCAGGATGGCCACAAGAAGACGTTCCATATTTTCCTGGGCTTCATGCTGAACTTCTTCGCGTTCTTCATCATGATTGTGCCGAACTCCTGGGCGACCTTCCAGGCCAGTCCGGTCGTGCTCGCGGAAGGCTCCGATATCGCCAGGGCCTGGGCTGCGACCTGGAATCCAACCTGGTGGCCGGTGAACATTCACCGGTTGATCGCGAACGTGGTCCTCGGAGGTTACATCTGCGGCGCCTACGCCGGGATTCGTTATCTGTCTGCCAGAAACTCGGAAGAGCGTGATCACTATGATTGGATGGGCTACGTCGGAAACTTCATCGGGGTGTTCGGCCTCTTGCCGCTTCCCTTTGCCGGCTACTGGCTCATGCGCGAAATCTATCAGTACAACCAGCAGATGGGCATCACGTTGATGGGCGGCTTTCTCTCCTGGCTGTTCATCCTGCAAGCCATGCTCATCGGCGTACTGTTTCTCGGGTCGAACTATTATTTCTGGCTGGGAATCACCTATCGGATTCCAGGTTCGGAGTTGAAGTACCGGAAGTCCATGTTGTCGATGCTGATTATCCTGTTGCTCTGCCTCGGCGTCTGGATGACGCCCCACTCACTCGTGGCGAGTTTGGAAGAAGCGAGAAAGATGGGTGGAACTCACCATCCGCTGCTTGGCGTGTTCGGCGTCATGTCGGCGAAGATGACAGTCTCGAATCTCATGATTCTCGTCACATTCATGAGCTTCATCATGTACTGGCGCGCAGGCAAGGAAGAGACCGCCGGATGGGCAAAGGCCGCAAAAGCGCTGATGAGTGCGTTGCTGGTCCTTGCCGGTATCGCGGTCGTCGTCTTGGGCGTCTGGGGCTACTTTGTGCCGGCCATCATTCGGATCAATTACTTTTCAACGTCACAGGTCATGATCGTGCTCTTCGTCATGTTGACGATCACGCCATTAACTGCGCTGCTGCTGAAGAGCGCGAAGACCACGACGGAAATGGTCTGGGGCAAGATGCCTCCGCGGGCCGGGTACGCACTGGTCCTCAATGCAATCATGGTCATCCTCCTGATGACATTAATGGGATACGCTCGGTCGTCATCGCGCGTTCATTGGCATGTGTATGGAGTGCTTCGCGATTCCTCACAATATGCATTTTCACCGGCGTTGGGTTATGCAGCCGGGATTATGGCCTTGAACACCTTCTTGTTCTGTATGATTGTCGCGTTCATCTTCTGGGTAGCCACGATGAGCGATAAGGCAAAGGCATCGCACAGTTAAGTAAGGCGATCGATTTCGCAAGAGGAGTCTTATGAGCGAAGTTGTTAAATTGCAGTTGATCGGGCTGGCGGTCGTCGGAAGCGGGGCCCTAATCCTCCTCCTGGTCCGTGCCCAATTCGTGCGGGTCATCGGATTTGTTGCGATCGTGCTTGGGCTCTTTACGCTCACCGCGTTATCGGTGCCGCAGATGGCCTCGTTGCCGCCGGTTGAAGAGAAATTCGACATTGCCACGGTTAAGACGCCAACCGATATGGCGACCATCGGGCAGAAGATTTTCTTCAGCAAGGGCCAATGCGCGCTCTGCCATACCATCGGCCCGAGCGAGTCCGCCCGATGCCCGGACCTCAAGGGAATCGGGGCCAAGTTGAGCCGTGAGTTTCTGTTTGAAAGTTTGACGCAGCCGCAGGCCTATATTTATCTCGACTATCGTCATGAAGGACAACCGAAGGAGTATCCGGCACGGATGCCCTATATCAACAAGAATCCGATCGGGCTGTCGAAGAATGAAATTCTCTCGGTCATCGCATTCCTGCAGCAGATGAGCGGAGAACCAATTTCTGTCACTGTTGCTGAACTCGAAGTGCCGGGACAGGCGCCTGCCGCTCCGGTGAAGGTCGCTCAATCCGGTCCAGTGGCCGTGGCGCAAGCGCACTGAGGAGGAACGTATGGGGGGCTCGTTGCTCAAGCCGGTCATATTGATTGGGATCGTCTATGCGATCTTGAAGTTTGTGGTGCCCAATATCCCAGGATCGGCGCCGCTGCCGGCCAGCCTCATCTTTCTGTATCTGATGTTGACGACATCGGGCATTGTGATTTTCGCCACGTTGAGCGGAGAGTCGAAGGATGCGTTCTGGAACCCGATTCAACGGTTCTTGACGGGAGAGAATATCGGCGGGCTGCAAGTATTGCGGTACGGCGTCCTGCTGCTGTTTCCCTTGATGGTCGGCTGGCAAACCTATAGCAGCACCGCAACCAGCGACGCGCCGCCATCGGAAAATCGAACGATTCACCCGGCTCCGCCAGGGGAATACACCGGCTTGTCGAATCCCGTTCCCAAGACACCCGACACGATCCAGCAGGGGAAGGGCTTCTATGCCGCGTTCTGTTCTCCCTGCCATGGAGGCAATTTCGACGGGAAGGGGCCGGCAGCCAGAGGATTCAATCCTCCCCCTGCCAACTTCTCCGATCCGACGACCATCGCCATGCTTCAAGAAAGTTATCTGTTCTGGCGTATCAAGAAGGGCGGCGTCGGCCTCCCGATCGAAGGTATGCCCTGGAAATCCGCGATGCCTCGCTGGGAAGTCGAGCTTCCTGACGAATGGATCTGGAAAATTATCATGGGCGAGTACGATGGCGCGCATCAAGCGCCGAGGACCTGGGAGTAGACGGGAGTAGGCGTGCCTGCCTTCTGTGCTCGCACACCGCGCACGTTGAGAAGGTGACCGGTGCATGCGCGCAGTGGAAGGCCCACCGCCGCACCCTCTGAGACGTGAGTAGAGAGAGGACGGAACTTATGACACAGAGACTGAACTACATCGTTCCGACGGTTGCTGTCGGTGCATGGCTCGCCATGGAATTGCTGGCTGTGCAGCCTGGTTCTGCCGAGGAAAAGTCCGCGGCCACCGTTCAGGCTGAATCAACCTTGCAAAGCGTGTCGGTCAGTGCCCCGTTGGTGAAGGGCGCTCTGCCGGTCGATGACCCGAATGCGGCGGTATGGAGCAGCGCCACGCTGGCTCGATTCCCGATGTCGCCGCAAGTTCATTGGCCGAATCGTATTTTGGAAGCGACGGTCAGAGACCTGAACGTGCGCGCCTTACATGACGGAACAAACGTCGCCATTCTCTTGGAGTATACGGACCCGACGGAAGATCCGGACGATGCCGCGGCGATTCAATTCATGGTGGGCGACAAGAAAGCTCACTTTGCGCATGGCCAGCCGATGGCGCAGGTAGAGGGCGGCCCGGTCAATATCTGGTTCTGGAAGAACAAAGACGGCAAAGCGCTGGACATGAATGCCAAGGGTTTTGGCACGCTGAAAGTCCAGTCGCATCAGGACGTGAAGGCCAAAGGCGCCTATGCCAATGGCACATGGAAGGTCGTCTTTACGCGCCCTCTCTCCACCGAACATGCGGACGAGGATACGCAAATTGCCCAAGGTGGATTCGTCAATATCGCCTTCGCCGTGTGGGACGGCAAGAAGGACGCAAGCGGCGAACTGAAAGAAAAGGGATCGCAGAAGGCGGTCTCCTCCTGGTGGTATTTCCGTGCAGAAGCACCCCCGGATTACTCCGGTTATTACTATGCGCTCCTCGCCGTGGGCTTGGCTCTCGGATTTCAGTTCGTACTGATCCGCAAGCTAAAGAAAGGGCAATCAGCATGAAGGCGGCTCGCCTACAAGTATTAGGAATGGTGGGGGGACTGGTTGGCGTCTGGGCCATGGTGGTCGGGGGCTGTGCCAACGAGCAGCAGCAGAAGGGCAAGGAACTCTACAGCCACTACTGCATGCATTGTCACGGAGAGAACGGCCGCCAGAACGAGGGTTTCAATTGGTCTTCGATGCCGGATCCGAAACCGAAAGACTTGTCGAACAAGTCGGAGATGGGGACCTTCAAAGACGAAGACATTTTCAATACTGTCTCACGCGACATGAAAGATACGAGTCCCGGCGGCGACAAGATCGGCGACGACGATTTCGCCGTGCCGACCATGCCGACCTTCAAGTACACCCTCTCCGAGGATGAAATCTGGGCCATCGTGGGTTATGTCCGAGGCCTCCACGGCATGAAGCTGGAGTTTAAAGTCGAGGAACGGAAGAACGAGTTAACGGCGCTGCTCCAAACGGCGCAAGGCAAGGCCGATCAGACCAAGCAGGCCTATGAAGCCGCGGAGAAGAAGGCGAGCGATGAGGCGGAAAAGAAGAGCGCAGAATTGAAGAAGGACGTCGATGCCGACGAATCCTCCTATGCCAAGGAATTGGCTGCCATGGTGCAGGCCAAGAAAGAACTCGACGCAGCCCAGGCTGCGTTGAATAACTTCTCCACGCGACCAGGCAAAGGTCTGAATATCGCCCGCCCCGATCTCACGACGAAGCCCGAGCAGGTTGCCGAATTGATAGAGCTGGGCAAGCGGCTCTATTCCAATAAGTATGGCTGCAACGGTTGCCATAGTCTCGGTGAAGAGGGTGGCAAGGTGGGGCCGGCGCTCGACCGTGCAGGATTCAGATTGAATGGAACCTGGATTTATCGCTGGGTCAAGAACCCGCAGGCCATGAAAGCCGAAACCAGGATGCCGGCACTCGGGTTGAGCGATGCCGATGCCAAAGCCGTGACTCTGTACCTCGGGACCTTGCGTGCGCCGAAGCCGGATGCTCCGATCGAAAAGCCGGCAGGCTGAGCTTAGAGTAGAAATCCTGCGAGCAGTCCAGTCAAAATGGCGGCTCCTACCCACACATGTTGTTGAAACATGTGGAAGGCAGTAGGGGCCGGTATGGCCCCTCTGAGCTTCAGGGCTTGTCTCCCACACCACATTCCCATCGCCATGAGCAGGGCATAGTAGACCCAGCCGATGTGGGTCAGCCAGCCTGCGAGTCCCAATAGCAGCAGCATCGCGCCGAAGGCCGTGCCGACGGCGATCCACGTGGACGAACCGAACAACAACGCCGAGGATTTCACCCCGATTCGGCGGTCGTCCACGACATCTTGTAAGGCGTAGATCGTGTCGTACCCGATCGCCCAGCAGACCGTCGCCGCGAAGAGGCACCAGGCAGGCCCTTCGATCGTTCCTCGCGAGGCGGCCCAGGCCATGACGGTGCCCCAGCCGAAGGCGATCCCCAGCATGGCTTGCGGTACGTGAATGACACGTTTCGCCAAGGGATAGAGGGCGGCTAAAAGGACGGCAATCGGGCTTAAGAGGATCGTGAACGGGTCGAGTAGTAACACCAGTAGGCAGGCCAAGGAGAGAAAGAAGAGGAGGACCAGCAGGGCATGGGCGATGCTTAGTTCACCGGACGCGAGGGGCCGTATCGACGTGCGCGCCACGTGCCGGTCGAAGGACCGATCGGCCAGATCGTTCAGCACCACGCCGGCACTGCGCATCACGAAGGAGCCGGCGACAAAAATCGCGAGTAACCGGAGCGGAGGCAGGCCGCGAGCCGCCAAGACCAGCGACCAGAGCGTGGGGAACATGAGCAGCCAGGTCCCGGTCTGGTTCTGGAGGCGAATGAGTCTGGTGATGGCCGACCAGGAGAGCCGTGGCGTGACAACGGACGATTCCGGTGCCGATGAAGAAGATTCGGTCATGCGGGAGAACTTAGCCGAGGGTGGTGGGGCTGTCAACGAGGGGGGGAGGGAGCGGCCAGGTGCCCTTCTTGCTCGCAGAACGCGCACGATGAAACGGTGCTCGTTCGATGCGCGCAGACAAGGGCAACCTTGGCCACTCCCTTGATGAGAGATGATGAGATTGAAAGACTCTCGCCAGGTTACGGACAGGCTTCGGCGAGCCAGTCGCTGGTTGTGCTGGTTGGATGCTTTTCTGTATAAGAATGATGGTGCATGTCATTGATTCCGCGCATTCCTCCTTTCTATTTCGCACAGCCTCATGGGTTGTTGCAGGGTTCTGTGTTGGGGCGTTGACGAGCTGCGGGCTCTTCTCCAGCCGAAACGGCGATACGATCGGCTATTATCTCCCCTTGACCGTCCAACTTCGTTCTGCTCCCAGTATCGCTGCGTCGCAGCTTACCTATCAGGATGCTTGTGGCCAGCAGCAATCCTTGTCGCTGGGCGGTCCCTTGCAGGAACAGCTCACACGAAAAACGGGCCGCGTCTTTGAAAAGGTCCTGACGGGAGAGACCGCATCCCCCGCGATCGTGGATGGGTATGTCGATGCGTCGTTGGGCCTGGCCCATGTCGATCTGGCGATCGTGCGAAAGGCCAATAAGAATTATCCGGCGATGGTTTCAGTGGGGTTGGATTTTTCCTATACGGCGGCAGATGGTACGCTCCTCTATAGCAAGAAAATCCAAAGCATCGGCCGCGGAGAAGTCGAAGTCAGCGCCTCCTCCTGTGACGTGACGGGACTTGAGAAGATTGCCCAGGAGGCCGTGAGCCTCGTCACAGACGGGATGGCCAAGCATCTCGGGACATCGACGAAGATCATCGTCGCTGCCGAAACTAGAAAGGCTGGTGGCGCCAAGGCGCCGGTGGCGACCGTTCCGCCCCCCTCTCCGATTGCAACCGGGGGAGTATCCTCTGCGGTAAAGCAGCCCGTCGCGCCGCAATCGTCAGCAGCGGTTCCGGCGCCACAGCAAGTCGATGAGCCGGCCACGATCATTTTCCGTGCGATTGTTCGCGATGAAAATCGCAATCAGGTGCTGCATGCCGGTGAAGCCATCGCGATCGAGGTCGAAGTGAAAAACGAAGGGCCGGGGATGGCACGGGCCATGGAACTGTCGATGACCGCGACGCCGCCCTTAGTCGAGCAGATTCCCGGTCTGGTCTCCGTCGGCGATCTGCAGCCAGGCGAAGTCAAACGCCTGACGTTGGACGGCAAAGTCGGCGAGGTTCCAGCTGCTGTGCAGGCGGAGCTCACGTTGATGTTGCGTGCCGGATCTCCAACGGTCCAGCTGCCCTCTGCCAAAAAGTTTCTCGTGGCGATGAAGCCTGCCTCTGCGCCGGGGGCCCAGTCTCTGCCGGTCGACGTCGATCAGCTGCCGACAAAAACAGGTCTGCTCAAGCAACCGAAGGCTATCGGGATCGTCGTCGGCGTGGGGCAGTTTCGTGAGAGCGGTATCGCCCGGGTCAAGTATGCGACGCGGGATGCGGAGCAGACCGCCATCTACTTGCGATCGATCGGTGGGATTCCTCACGCGCGTATGCGTACGCTGCTCGATGGCCATGCCCTCAAGAGCGACCTGGCCGAGGCCCTGGAGGAATGGCTGCCGAGACTGGCCGACCCCACCACCGTGGTCTATATCTCGGTCACGGGACGGGGCGTGGTCGATCCGATTACCGGCGCCGTGTCGATGCTGTTGTTCGACAGTATGGCGACAACCGGGACACGCCTCTACTCGCTGCGCCGGCTGCAGGAATCGTTGGAGAGGTTGCCCATTCAGCAGGCTATCGTGATGCTCGACCTCTCGCTTGAGTCGGCGTCCGGCGCGGAGTCGGCAGCCCTGGCCGTTCCTCTGTGGGGGCAGGAGGGGGCGGTCAAAGACAAGATTATGTGGATGATCGGCAACCGGGGACTTCAAGCATCCCATAGTTATGACCCGGGCCAGCATGGGCTTTTTGCCTATCAATGGCTCAAGGGCCTGGGCGGGGCCGCAGATCTCGATAAGGACGGGACGATCTTGGCTGGTGAGCTCTGCGCCTATACCAAGGGGCAGGTCCTCAAGATATCTCAAGAGCAGTACGTCAAGGAGCAGGAGCCCCTCTGTCTTCCAGGGCCGGGCCAGGGGGCCATGGTCAGGCTGCAGCCTCTGGCCCGGTTTAAATAACGGCCTTGAGAAGGTCGGAATTCTTGATAATCCTGTGGCGTTGAACGAAAAACCTCTTGAGGCTGAGAAAAAACCCGTGTAAGTTGTGGGTTCTCTCGCGAGGGCCGGCGTAGCTCAGTTGGTAGAGCAGCTGTTTCGTAAACAGCAGGTCGTCCGTTCAATCCGGATCGCCGGCTCCATATTCTCAGTGGCTGAGAGAAACCTCGCGAGAGCTAGCCTGCAGCTGTGCAGAATGTGTGCGAACCGACCGCCCTGCTTCCAACACCTCCACCTCAGTTCGCCGGGAGTCACAGGCTTCCGACAATACTAACCACTGAAAGTCTCTTGAGTCCAAAAGGGCTGCGGGATGATGGGTTTTTCAGCCCGTTCATGCTTGTCTGGATGCGTCAGACTTATTTTGGTGTAGCCGAATGCCGCACCGCAGCCAGGCCCTTCCCATCAACCAGGCCGGGTCACGGTATCGACTGCCATGACCGAGCCTGGACTCCTTCGTTCCGATGGTTGTCTCTCTCCCGCACGTGCGCATCACCCTGTCTGATCTCCCTGCTCGCGGTTTAGAAGTACTGGGTGATACCGAATTGAACGAGGGAGTTCGGGCTCGGCGAAAACAGATGGGCCAGGTCGATTCGCAGTATCGTATTGGAGAGAAACGTGGGCACAAGACGCAGGCCGGTCCCCACGTTCACAGCTCCCCGCCAGTCTCGAAGTCTTCCATCTTCGGTGAAGGACTGGAACGTGCCAAAGTCGGAGAAGAGCACCCCTTGCACCGCCCAGCGAGGCGCAACTTGAATCGCATGCCGGAATTCCAGGTTGGTATAGGCCTGCGCGCGGTTGCGATAGAGATTGTCGGACAGCCCTCGTATGCCGGTGATACTCCCGATGAGGAGACTGTGATTCGCGTTGCCTGAGTTATTGACCGCTTCCGCCACGCTGTTGATCATCAGCACAGTGGTTGGCGCGAGCGGGATGCCCTGGAGGTAGCGCAACTTGAATTCATGGCGCTGTTGATTCGCGCCGAAGAAGAAGCCGGGGCGGAGTTCCAGCGCGATTCGGTACCCGCTCGGCACCAGATCGTGCCAATGGTACTTGTCCCAGGTCAGTTCAGGAATCAGGCCGACGTAATAGCCGTCAGGCGGACGTTGCACGCCTTTCTCGTCGTCGATCTGTTCGCGGTAAAACTTCACGACCACCTCATATCGCAAGGGTGAGCCATATCGGTACGGCCCTTTCAGTTCCAACTCGCTCCCGATGCGATTACGATTCCACGTGGAGGCTGAGTCGGCGAACCGGATGCCATTCACGTTGTAGTTTCCTTTGATCTCTTTAGCCCACCGATCCGGTTCGAAGGCATGTTGCGAGAGCCAGAGGTCGACGTTGGGCCCTCGCTGGCTGTAGCTGAACTGGCCCCCGAGCTGTGTGCCGGTGCCGAACAGATTGTATTCCACCAGCCCCATGGTGGCGTTCAGATCCTTCACGCTGCTGCCGCTCGTAAAGTTGAGGATCGGCGCCAGGGTGATTTTTTCCTGCACCTCGACCGTCATCTTCTTGTCGGCCCGCGTCACCTGGACGCGATCGAAGAGGCTCAGGTTCCGCACCCGCCGCTCGAACTCTTCGACCTCGGCCTTGGTGAACTCGGCAGGAAGGGATCGAGGCAACAACCGGATGATGGTGTCCCGCGTCGTATGGACCAGTCCATCGATCTGAACCCCTTCGATCAAGACGGTTTCGTTGTCGGCGATGCCGGTTGCCCCCAGAGCGGATGGGGGGGCAGCCTGGTCGTTCAGCGCAAGAACGAGACAGGTCGTCAGGATCAGACGAACGAATGTAGCCGAAGCACATGAACAGATAGAGCCGTACTGCATCACAGACCTCCGTGGACATAGGACATACCCGTCGATCGATCGAACGACGGTCTGACTTGGAGATGCTGGATGGGTCTAGATGCGAAGGGAGAGCAACGGGGACAGGGAACCAGTGGGAGGCGGTTGATGATCAGACAAAGAGACTCGTAACGATGCGTGATCCGGCAATGTGAAGCTCGTAGAGAGAAGCGCAATGGCGACTGCCGGAGCCGCGACGAAGACGTCCGCGACCGAGTGGACCGCTCGCTGCGAGGGCATGAGCAGATGCTCGGCAGCATTGCCAGGTTCTTCGGACGGCACAGAGGCATCGGCTGTCACGTCCGGCTCTTCAAACACCAGGTCGACGACCAGGTCTCCCGTGCTCCAGAAACAGAGTAGGAGCGTGAGCCACCCGATGACTTTCATATGCCGTGTGAACAGAAAAGACATGGGGCAAGTATAGCAGAAGAACGAGTGATGTCCACATGTGCCTGTCGCGGGGGTTGAGCAGAGGAGCCTGTCCTTGCTGCGGCAGCCTTCCGGTCATCCTTCATGGATCGACCGATATCACCGTCGTCTCGTCGGAGCGTCACGGCTCCTCTATGGCCGATACCACATAGCGCAGCGGTCCCCCTGGCACGATGGCATCGAACGGATAGCAGGTTATCAGGACTACCTGTCGTTCATCATCATCGGAACGAATCCAGGCGCTTCGAGAGTCGACGACCTGGCGATTCCGTACCGTGAATTGCAGCCACCGACCTGAGGACTGTTGAAGCCGGATGGTCTCGCCTGGTTGAAGCCTCTCGAGAAACCTGAAATGGGTATCGCGGTGTCCGGTGAGGATCGTGGTCCCAATCGAGCCGGGAGCGGCGCTCGATTCCAGATGGCCTGGTCCGAAGGCCAATGTCCGGCCATAGGCGCCGTTCAACACAATGAGATCGATATCCTTCGAGGGAACCGTGAGCCTGGCCACTGGCCAGGTATCGGCCCAGGGCCAGGGCTTCATCTGTCCTTGGCCTGCCCGCGTGTCGGCCCAAGCCCGTTGGAGCAGGGCTTGGGCCAGTTCGGCCTTCACATAGATCCAGGCGCCGCTTCCACATTGCCAGAGGCCGAGCAGGACCAGGGTGAGGACCAGCCCTGTCACCACCCTGGTCTTGATATGCGGCAGGGTCATGCGACCACTTTCTGTCTTTTCCAGAGCAGGCCCGCTGCCGCCAGCAGCAACAGCCCGAACAGCAATTGGATCTGTCCATTCGTCCCGGTCTTCGGCAGACCGAGCATCGCCTGGGAATCCTGTCCGTCCGGCAGATTGGTCTTCATCGCATGGCCGATCAGGCTCTTGTCGAGGGGACGAACCGGCGTGACATCGACCGCGATCAAGCTGCTGTACTTGCTCACAAGATGATGGGGCAGCGCGACATCGAGCACCGCCTGGCGCAGGGTTGCATCAGCCTGGCCGGAGCGTTCGTGATCCATCAGCGCGGCGATCTTCTGCCTCGCCCAATAGACCGACAATCCGTCGCGCGATTGGCTCTGTGTCAGCGTGAGCGTTGCCTTCCAGGGCGTCGCTCCCTCCTTCCCCTGGATCGTCACCTCGTCAGGCAACGACGAGGTCTTGATCGCCACCACGATCGGCTCACCGTCGTAGAGGTCCGGAATGCGGGAGGGAAAGAGTTCGGCGTGATCCAGGCCGGTGCCTGCTAGACGAATCTCCGTCAGGACCGGATGTTCCAGTTTGCGGAAGAGCGCATCCATCTTGTCCTTCACCTCGTTCACATTGCCGATGTGGGTGAAGGTTCCCCTGCCGAACTCGGAGGCCTTCCGCATGAAGTGGCTGTTGGGTGCCGAGCCGATGCCGACCGTAAAGAGTCGGCGTGGACCCAGCCGTTGCCGGATCAACTCGAAGAGCTCGGTGTCGTTGCCCACCTGTCCGTCGGTGAGAAAGATCACTTGCTGGATTCGGTTCTCGTCGGCCGGAGCCTTCAGCGCCTGCGTCAGCGCCGGCAGCATTTCCGTTCCGCCGTTGGCTGCGAGGCGGTCGACGAACCTCATGGCCTTCCGCATCGTCGTAGTCGTCACCGGTTGCGGCGCGGGGAAGAGGGCATGGACGATGCTGTTGAATTCGATCACATTGAACGTATCGCGTGACGTCAGCCGGGGGAGCGCCATCAACAATGCGGCGCGGGCCTGTTCGATCGAGGTGCCGGACATCGAGCCGGACGTGTCGATGATGAAGATCGTTTCACGCGGCAGACCAACCGTTTCTTTTTCCACCCTGGCCGGTGGCATCACCATCATGAAGGCATAGGTGGCTCCTTGCTGTTGCTGGGTAAAGAGGGTTGCGGTGGGGCTCTGTCCGGGGGCCGGTTGCCAGGTCAGTTGAAAGTCCCGGTCGGTCGGGACGGTATCCTCGCGCAATGTGATGTGCCGCCGTCCGTCGGATTCGGGAATGACAAGAATCGAATGAGATGCCGATTCCAGTTTGCCGAGCGGAAACCCTGGCGCCAGATCCACCGAGAGACCGACGGGGTTGATCGAGCCATAGTCCAGATGTTCGGCCGGCGGCGTCACGCGCGAGGCGTCCGGCACGCGATCCGTATCCAGCGCCATGCCCTGACCGGCCTGCGGTTGGTTCTCGACAAGGACTGCTGTGCCGGGGATGTAGCGGGGTCCAACGACCATGGGGAAGCGGAGCGAAAAGGTGCCCTGGTCGAATCGAACCGTTTCCTGATATTCGATTTCAATCGTGATGCGGTCGCGCGGCGCGATGTTCGCGATGGATGTCGTAAACATATTCGGCCGTTCCTGCTCCACCAGGCTCGCCCGTTTCCCATCCTGTTTGGCCTGCTCATAGACCTTCTTCGCCTCGCCCCGTTCCTTGATCTGGCCTTCGATGATGCGTTCGCCGATCTTCATGCGGAGGTGATCGACGGCGGCGCTGTCGGGAAGCGGAAACACATAGATGCCTTCTGCCCAATCCTTGCCGGGGTTCGTAAACTCCTGTGTGACGATGGCTCGCGCGATCACGCCGGTCACGGTGATCTGCACGTCGGTCTTCAGGGTGGGCGCCGGGATAAAGCGCCCGGCTTGACCGGTGCGAAAGAGCAGCCGGCCCTGCGTCACATCGCTCAGGCCGACGGTCCCTTCAAGGGGAGCCGGTTCCTCTCCACAGGCATGCAGGATCGGGAGCCCGCCGGCCCAGGAGAAGAGGGTGAAGAACAGCGTGATCCAGAGAGTCGGCAGGTGGTTGATGGTGCGGGGTTTGTCACTCGCGATCCAGGTCATGATTGGTGCCTCGTGATTCGTCAGGAATGGTGGTGCTACTCGTCGATCAACCGGCCCTGGCGGAGCCTATCGTCTCCGCCAGGGGCACAGGCTGCTCCGGTTAGCTGCCGGAGGTGTAGTCGATGAGGGGGATGGAAGGGTCAGTTCCGCTGGGTTCGTCAGTGGAGGGGAGGAGGCTCTCCTGGGCCTGCGTGGCAACGGTCGGCACGATCATGTGTGCCTGTCCGATCTTCCGCATCTCCAAATGCACCCGCCGATTCATATTCCGGCAGACATCGCTGGTATCGAGGCAGAGCACGCCTTCTTCACCCAGGCTGACCGTCTTGATCTGGTTCTCGGCAACGCCGGCGTTCACGAGTTCCGCTTTCACCGTCTCCGCCCGCTTCAGACCCAGCTTCTTGTTGTAGCTGGCCGACCCCTGTTGGTCCGTATAGCCCTGGATCAGCAGGCCCCAGTCCCCGTTCTTTTTGAGGATGTCGGCCTGCGCCGCGAGGATCGACTTGGCCTCGTCCGTCAGGCCCTTCCGTCCGACTTCAAAGTAGAGATCCGTATGGACGGTGTCACCGGTTCCGGTGGCGGCCAACTTGGTGAGGGGCTCGCTGAGGGGGTTGGGGGGAGTCTGGTTCTGGAGCAGGGTCGTGACCTGACTGTCGGTCAGCTGGTCGTTGGAGCTAGTGGCCGATGAGACGGCCAGGTCTTGGGAGTAGAACCAGAAGGCGGCGATGACGATAGCCAGGCTGAAGACCAGCCCGCTGAGGAGATAGACCTCCTTCGTGTCCCTGCTCGGTCCCACGATGGCGGGGGAGATGTTGCCTGACGAAACGGACGAGGGCTTTTGCATGATGGCACTCCTTCTTGGGTAACGGTTCTGGGTCATGGGTCAATGGTTATCGGGCTTTGAGTCTTTCGGGATGTCGCATCGCGCTGAATCCACCTCCTTTCTCATCCGCGATCGACTCGCCCGTTGGCCAGATGCTTGAGCAACCGGAATGCCGACGTTGGAAAGAGGAAATGGCTGACGAGAAGTGAGGGAAATTCAGGGGTTGAGAAGGAATGGGAGAGTTACGGTCGATGCGGGGAAAGGAAGCCCTTCATTGCATGCGGGGATGGCCCCTCAAGAAAAGAGGGGGCCTGGCAGAGAGCGGTCGCGTCCTCACCTCCCGGAGCGACCCTATCGGACTCAGCCAGGTGGAAGATCCGCCTCGGCTGATGAAGGGTGGGCAGCTCCGGCTTCGCCATGATGCGATGGATCGAGACGCGACATGATCGTTGTACTATTGGCCGTGCGCCTGACCGGACTAGCAGAGCGGCGCCACGGCACCTGGTGTGCCAACTGACTGGCATCTGGCGCTATGTCGAAAGTCTCCGTGCCCAACCCTTCCATCCGAGGCAGAGTGAAAGAAGGGGGATGGGGCCCCGCTCCTCCGGTGAAGTTGCTCCGCTCTCTGCCAGGCCCTTGGAGGTGGAAAGGCGATAAGGTTTTAGAGAATGAATGGGCCGTATCTGCTATCCTTGAAGTGACGAGCGCATGAGATGAAAGGGAGAGAAAATTGGCTGAGTGGGTGACGTACAAAAATCATCAGATTAAAGCCTGTTCCCAATCTCTCGGAGATGACCGATGGATGCCAAAGGCGCTCGCATGGCTTTCAATGGGCGGCCGGGCGCCGATGAAAACTCTCCAGGGTGAGTCGCATGAGGTCAGCAGTACGGAAAGTAAGGCGAATGTGATTGCGCTTGGGAAAGCCAAGAAATGGGTCGATCAACATCAATAGGTTGAACCGGATTCACTCCTCCATCAGACTATTCTTCTTGTTCGCAGACTTCCCACGATAAACTGGCCTGATTAAGACCCTTGCTGATCTTTTGCGCTCGGAGCAGAGGGGAAGGGGGATCCGCCAGACCATCCTTCTTGCTCGCGGAACGCGCGTGGGTTCGTCTGTCTGGTTAGATGGTCTTTCTGGTCTATCTGGTTCTTCTGATGAGGGTTTCGGTCCGACCAGCCAGTAAACGAGACAGACAAGATAGACCAGGCAGACCTCCCCCTGTCCGATCAACCAGACAAACCAGATAGACGAGATAGACCAGATGAACCAGATTTCGTTCGACGCGCGCAGTGAAGGACAGTCTGGCGACTCCCCTGGTGATACGGGAAGGTTACTGGTTATGAATAGGGCCTCGCTCGACGGCCGCAGTCAAAAGCTCCTCACGCCCTTACTTGCTGAGCAAGGAACAGCGAGCACGAGTGGACGCGCGCAGTAGGGGATTAACCAGACGTGGTACAGTGGGCCATGTCCATCCTGCCGTTCACTCCTTGCCCCGCCACGGGAGACGCATTCATTGGTCGGCAAGGGCTTGTCAGGAACCTGCGTGGGCGCATCGCGAGGGGCGAATCGCTGGCGGTGATCGGCGGGCCGAAGCTGGGGAAGACCTCGCTGGTTCGCACCGCCTTGAAGGGACTGTCGGACCGCACAGTGGTCGAGGTGGATTGTGGCATATATCCGTCACTCCGGTTCGATGTGCTGCCCGGATCGATCGTGGTCCTGGACAATCTGGACGATGCCGACGGCCAGGCGATTGCACCGTTACTCGCGCGCCTGTCGGCGGAGGGAACAGCCGGCCTCGTCGTAACCGGTGGCCGCCGACTACGGACGCTGCTGGGCCATTCCGGGACAGAGGGCGGCCTGAATTTTCGCCTGTTTCCCCTGTCAGTCCTGCTCGATGGGGAGACGCGACGACTGATCGGCAAAGACACGAGTCCTCACCTGGCCGCCTGGACGGGGAACCACCCCTACCTGACGAAGCTGCTTCTCCACTATGGGAGCGATGCCGTCGCGGTGGGTCGGTGTCAGTGGGAGCCATTCGTGCAGCGTCTGGCGGCGGAAATCGGCGAGGGCCCCGAGCGGCGGCTGTTGTGCTACCTGATCGAGTGCGGGAAGCCCGTGAATCCCATCAAGGCCCAATCCGACACCGGAATCCGAGACATCAAGGCGGTCGCGGACACACTCACCTACCTGGGTGTCATCAGTCGCTGGATTCGGAATGAAGAGGCAACGATCTTCGCTGGTTGTCGGCTGCTCAACAACTACATCACCGCGGTCTGAATTGGCGACGATAGGTAGCAACCAGGCCGCCCTTCTTGCTCGCAGATCGCGCACACAAAACGGATGGGAAGGGTGGCCCGTTGATCTCCTGTGCTCGCGCAACGCGCGGCCTCAGACAGGCAGGGGGGCAGCCTGGTCGTCCTCCTGCTCGCGGAACGCGCGTGGGCTCGTCTGTCTGGTTAGATGGTCTTTCTGGTCTATCTGGTTCTTCTGATGAGGGTTTCGGTCCGACCAGCCAGGTAAACGAGACAGACAGGATAGACCAGGCAGACCTCCCCCTGTCCGATCAACCAGACAAACCAGATAGACGAGATAGACCAGATGAACCAGATTTCGTTCGACGCGCGCAGTGAAGGACAGTCTGGCGACTCCCCTATGTGGATAAGAGCAGGCGGTTGCAGTAAACTCGCCCACGAGATCCTGCCATGCTGTAATGGCGGGCTGCGGCAGACTTATTAGTTATGCATATGGTGCACACATGACCTCGGCCACGATCAAACTCTTCCTTCCACGCGGAGATGCGAAGAGCCTGCGCACTGCCGAAATCTCTAACTGGACTGGCAAGGCTGTCGCCGCGCCCCGCACAGAACTAGACGAGCTTCTAGCTCGCGAGGAACTCGAAAAGGCCGGCGTCTATATCCTCATTGGCAGCGACCCTCTTACCAATGCGGCCCGTGCTTATATTGGGGAGGCGGAGATTATTCGTGAACGACTCAAGCAGCACAAGACTAAGGAGTTCTGGGTCTCGGCAATCGTTTTTGTGAGTAAGGACGAGAACCTGACAAAGGCACATGTGAGATATCTTGAGAGCCGCCTCCTAACAGAGGCCACTGAGGTCGGTAGGTTTACGCTAGAGCAGAATCAGGCTGGGGGCTCGAAGCTTCCTGAATCTGACCGTGAAGACATGGAAGTCTTTCTGTCGCGAATTCGACAGCTTCTTCCCGTCCTCGGCTCCGACATTCTTGCCCCGATTGCTCAACCCGCTGCGAGACCTCAACCAGGGGGTGTGCTCTTTTGTCGGATTAAAGGGGCCGAGGCGCGAGGTCAACGAACCGCGAACGGCTTCGTCATATTCCACGGCTCCACGGCTGTTTTAGAGGAACGCCCATCTGCCGAGAGTTATCCCTATGTCATAGCCCAGCGCAAACAACTCATCGCCGATGGTACGCTCATTGAGAAAGACGGCTTCTTGGTGTTGACCAAGGATGCGGAGTTTTCTAGTCCATCTGCTGCAGCGGTAGTTATTCACGGTGGGAATGCCAACGGACTTACCGCCTGGAAAACCAAGGATGGAAAATCACTCAAACAACTCGACGAACAGGCCTAAGCACACCTAGAAGGAATAAATGTGTCAGGCGCCTTTACTCTCTCAATCCTTGCTCCTGCGAGTCGTCATGCATTGCACCTAAACCCTCCGTAGGTACTTGGATATGCCATTACCACCCGTGCCATTTTTCATGGATGGGCCGTGTCACGATCTGGGGTATCTGAATACACGAGATCATCCTCGTGGTGCCGACCACAAACGCTTTGTCGAAGATCTCTGGGGGCGGTATTATCCACTCGCCGATATCCATTTTCGTGAAGATGCACGCAACCATTTTCTCCAGAGATTCTGGGAGATGTATCTCGCTGTTGCCTTACTTGAGCATGGGTTCGAACTCCACCGTCACGGAGATGAGGGTCCGGAGTTCTATTCCTATCTCGGGCGTGAGCGTGTCTGGTTTGAGGCAGTTGCGCCTGATTCCGGCAATGGGCCTGACCAAGTTCCACAGCTTGTTTTTGGCGAGGCGACCAATGTTCCAACCGAACAGATTCTCTTGCGTTTCACGAATGCGCTCTCTGAAAAGCGAAAAAAATATACTGCTGCATTGGCCAAAGGAATCGTCTCCGCTGAAGACCACTATGTTCTCGCTATTAACTCTCGAGGGATTCGGCACGCTCCCTATGGAAACTCGATACCGTATTTTATCCAAGCTTTTCTCCCCTTTGGCCCGCTTACTATTTCGATCGACGTGAAGACCTTTGAGCAGAAAGATTCTTTCTATGCATATCGGCCAGAGGTCTCAAAATCTAACGGCTCCCCAGTCTCAACGCGAACCTTTCTCGACGAAGAGTCTTCGTTCTGTTCCGCCGTATTGCACTCAGGAGTAGACTGTGCAAATCACCCTGAACAACTCGGTGGTGATTTCTCTGTTCTTCACAACCCTCGAGCACGGTGTCCTCTCGATGTAACAGTATTGGGCCGATGTGAACAGTTCTCGTTACAAGATAATCAGCTGCATCGATCAAACCCTAGCCAGGCGTTTGGTTCGGACACACGATAAGAGCAAAGAAGCAGAGATAAAGGGGTCTGACCTCTTAAATTCCTTCCGTGAACCCATTCACCGCGAGGTGCATCGTTGAAGCCAACGTGGAGAACACCGCATCTGATTAGCCGCCTAGGATTTGCGGCGGCGTTGGTTGTGACGATGGTCGCCGTGGGTCAGCTGCTTCACGTCGCAGGCGGAGGTCAGGCGAGGTTCCAGCGCATGCCGACGCAGTTCATCGCGGCGTTGGGTGATCCAGGTGCGACCTCCGGGAGCGGCGCGCAATTGTGGGGTCTGTGGCGTCTGGACCCCGGCCCTCGCGGCGTGAATCTGAACAACTATGGTCGGTTGAAGGATGCGGGTGGAGTCGCCCTAGCTGGCTGGAGATTCGACGAGGCAGACTGGTGGCTTGAGGAACATGGCTTGATCATGGAGTCGCCGGACTTCCCGGTCCCTCCTCGCAAATACTTGGTCACGGGTAACCGCGCGGTGACGGCTGTGCTGACCGTGTATCCCGCCGACAAGAATGGTGATAGCCGCTGGGAGCTCGATAACGGCGCGACGCTCTATGATGTGACGCACCTGGCCTGCCGCTCAGCGCGCTATAGACCGGCGGCGGGTGATGGATCCTGTTCGCCGGAAAAGGTACAGAAGTTTGCGTTTCCCGTTGCTCCAGGAGGGGCGATGCCTCCAGTCGAGGACTGCAAGAAGCAAGACTATACGGTTCTCCTCGTGATCGGTGTGGAAGACTGAACGCCGGTGGCGCTTTTTCAGGATGGTCGGGATGCGTCCCTCACTGCGCGCGTCCATTCCTGCTCGCTTTCCCCATTCAATAGCCATCAAAGCAAGGGCATCAGGAGCTTTTGATTGCGGCCGTCGAGCGAGCACAGGTCACTCAACGGAATTTGTTTTTAGCAGCCGCAACCGTTTGGTCGATCATGTTTTCGGTCGTTCCGATCATTTTCCCGATCAGTTTCCCGATCGCTCTACCGGTCTTGCGCGCTTTGGCCTTTGCGGCGCTCTGAGCGCTCGTGGCTTTCCGCTTGACGACGTCGGCTCCTTTACGTGCCCTCGTACTTGACGCTTTGGCGAGGCTGCTCGTCTTCGATGCCACGGCAGCGCCCTTCTTTTTGACGTTCCGTTTGACGCTGGAGGCTTTCCGGACCACCTTCTTGCCGATTTTCTTCGCTGCTTTCTTCACCTTCATGACACCTCCTTGATATGTGGATGGTGGTTTTCTGCCTCATCTCATCGAGGCCGGCTAGCTGAGCCTGCTAGCGTGACGTACAGTCTACGTATTAAACACGAAAAGGGGTCGAAAGTCTTTTCTTGATTCGTCGGGGGTAACTGGGTCAGACCCCTTAAGTTTGATCTCATTCAAGCGCGATGACGGATCGAATGGTGGATAAACCTTGAATGTTTCAGTAGACTTATCTTCGACCGCTTGTGGCGCTGGCGAATGATGGGGGACTGGCGCGATGAGCGGGGCAAGCGAGACGCAAGAAGCCTGGCCGCGATGAATAGATGCCGGTTGTTGTAGGGGTTCTTGTGTTGAGGGAGAGAGAACAGGAAGAGGAGACGCCATGAAGTTTACGATTACCATTACGCGCGACGAGGATGGGGTCTATATCGCTGAATGCCCCGCTATTCCTGGATGCGTCAGTCAAGGTAAGACGGAGGCGGACGCGCAAACCAATGTGCAGGATGCGATCAAGCAGTGCCTTGAAGCGCGTGCTGAGATGGGGATGCCGCTGACCGTTCTTACTCGTCAAGTGGAAGTCATCGCGTAATGCCGCCGGTTCCCCTTCTCTCTCCATCCGACGTCATCAAGATTTTTCAGAGTCTTGGTTGGCAGATGGTTCGCCAGAAAGGCAGTCATATCATCATGACTAGGCCAGGCCACATCGCCACTCTCTCGATACCCAATCACGCGGAAGTTGCACGGGGCACGCTACGCAGTCTGATCGCTAAAGCGGGGCTGACGGTTGAGCAATTCATTGCAGCCTCGAACAAGTAGTTCATCGAACCTCCGCATGGCCCTCTGCGGGATCAGGGAGCATCGGAGGCAGTCTTCTCCAAGATATTATTGCTACCTGCCTTGAACAAGAAGAGTTCCCTCCCGTAGGATGCTCAAACAGTCCGTCCAGCAAGGCCGCAGGCGTGCCCCTCAGGGGTACGTTGAGGATTTCGACGAGCTGAGAACGAAGCTGGCGGACTGTTTCAGTATCCGTCCAGGAAGAGGGTTGTCTTGACCTAGAGCGTACGACGATATTATGATCGATCGTGAATTGGTATGGAGGTCCATCATGGCCATGACGACGATTTCACCGAAATTTCAAATTGTGATTCCCAAGGAAGTGCGGGAAAAGCTTCATCTTGCCCCGAGCCAGCGGTTGCAGATTGTGGAAAAGGGCGGAGTCATCACCCTGGTGCCGGAAGTCCCTCTGAAATCACTCAAGGGCGCGCTCAAGGGCATGTCTAAAACGGATCTTCGGGAGAAGAAGGACCGATTGTGAAGGTCTTGCTGGATTCCAGCGGATGGATTGAATTCTTCACGGGTGGACCACTCGCCGAAAAATATGCGCCTTATCTCACCTCCCGGTATCAGCTCATCACGCCGACCATCGTGCTGTATGAGGTCTACAAAAAGATCAAGCGGGAACGAGGGGAGGAGACGGCATTATTGTTCGCGGGACGGCTCAGCGCCACCCAGGTGGTTCAATTGACAGAGTCGATTGCCCTCCTCGCTGCCGATGTGAGCTTGAAGCATGGTTTAGCGATGGCCGACGCGATTGTGTATGCCACTGCTCGGGACCAAGAAGCTGAGGTCGTCACAGGGGACGCGGACTTGAAGGATTTGCCTGGAGTGGTTTACGTCAAGTAGATATCCGAGGACACGAAAATTTGGCGGAAGTTTTTTCTTGATTCGTAGGATGCTCAAACAGTCCGTCCAGCAAGGCCGCAGGCGAGTCGAAACCGGAGGCGTACCCTCAGGGGTACGTTGAGGATTTCGACGAGCTGAGAACGAAGCTGGCGGACTGTTTCAGCATCCGATTAAAGGAGAGACGTCATGGCGAATGAAGTTACGCGCAAAGCTTGGCGCGAGTTGGGGTTTTATTGCGGGAAAAGCGATGCGGCGAAGGAATGGCGTATTGTCGGGTCGGTGGCGGGGTTGCGGAAGTTCGCGGCTGAGATCCGGGCCTATGCGTCCAATCCGGCGAACGATCGGCTGTCGGAATATGCTCAGTTCGGACCGGCGATGAATCTCGAAATCGGCACCTCGCATCAACCGGAAATTACCGAGCAGTGGATCGGCGGCCCGGTGGTGGACCTGCTCCGGCTGGCGACGTTTATCGAGCGGAGCGTGCAAGCCAATGTGGTCGGGAAGTCCGTGGCCCTGCGCTCGAATTTCTCGCCCATGGCTCCCTATGAACTCGTCCTGGACGTGCGCGATGACGAGTTTGACCCTGCCTCCGCTGACCCAACCTGTCAGTGAACGGGGGGATGGGGAAAGGGGCCTGGGTGGTAGATATAGGACCGGATTTTCAGTAGACTTATTCCTCGGCCTTGGGATCTGTCAGTATCTAGGCTACGGATCTGCTCAGGAGGTTTTGATTATGGCTGAACTCGCAGAACGTATTACCGTCAATCCTGCACAGTGCGGAGGGCGGCCCTGTATCCGTGGTATGCGGATTCGGGTGATCGACGTCCTGGACCTGCTTGCCACAGGACTCACTCAGCAGCAAGTCCTCAAGGAACTGCCGGACCTCGAAGCGGAAGATATCCCGGCTTGTCTTCGCTTTGCCAGTAGTCGGCTCAATCACCCAATCCTCGCTGCGTGAAGATCTGGCTCGACGCGCAGATTTCTCCTGATATCGCTCAATGGTTTCGCGTGACATACGGCGTTGAGGCCTTGCCGGTCAAGGCCTTGGGATTTCGCGACGCAACAGATCGCAACATCTTTCTTGCCGCGCGCGAGGCGCGAGCCGTTGTGCTGACGAAAGACCGCGATCTGGTCGATCTTGTCACCCAACTCGGCTCACCACCCCAGATCTTGTGGGTCACTTGCAGGAACACATCGAATGCAAAGCTGAAGTCGATACTCACGCAGGCTTGGCCTTCAGTCGTCATTCTTCTCGTGGCAGGCGAAGCAGTTATTGAAATCAGTGACATAACGGTTTAATCGACCCGCTATACAGATCCTGTCTATTACGCACAGTGCCCACAAAATATCGCCTTGGGAAGGCTGCGAAGGAGCTGCTCAAGATTTCATCTTCATAGACGAAATCCATTCGGCGATATTTCTGCCAGAGCCCGCCCAGCGGCATGTTCCATATCTAGCCGCACGATATGCCTGAGCACGAGCGTGTGATCCTGTTGATGGGGGTTGGGCTCGCGGACTGAAAATCCTGAGGATCGGGGTTTCGATTACTGCTTGCTGCAGTTCGGACTGCCGCGATAGGAAAATAGCAGGTCCAGATTGTTCAGCCGGGTTATTTCGAGAGGTGTAAGCCCGTGAAGTGGAACGTCATAGGCATATGCATATCGTTTCCTGCCTAATGCCACCCATTCCCGATAGAGCCCGCAGATTTCAGCCTGAGCCCCAGCAGATCCCTGCGGCCAGGGCCCGGTCTTGCCTCGATACCCTTCCCTGTAAAGATTCGCTCGTAGACTAACGCAGGCGGTTGGATGTCGAGGAAGCGGCAGTCCGGCCGCTGCGGACTTTCAGTATAGGTATCGCCGTCGACATTGGGGTAGGCGTAGACCTCAGCCGATGATTCGTTCGGTGTCAGGAATAGGAATAGGAGAAAGAAGACGTACCTAGAAGGTACCAGTATTTATCTATTCAGGAATCCCGAAGGCGTCGTTCTCGTTTAGCACCATATGGTCAGTTGGCTTTCTGTGCGTAGGCCTGTTTGACCAATATTTCAACCGACTTGAAATGTCGATCCGGCAGGTTCTTGAAGCGTCTCTTGCAGTCGGCTAGTGCCTCCTCCACTGTCGCGAATGGTTGGATCGTGGCCAGGAGATGTTCGTAGTAGTCCATGAGTTTGAGTTCGACCGTTCTCGTGAGGGAGGGGTCGCCCGCCAACGTGGCAGCAGCCTGGGCTTTGTCGCCGCTTGTGTCGACCAGCGCCTGGAAGCAGAGACCCTTGAGCCGCTGGGTCACTGTGCTCCTGTCCCACCCAAGGGCCTTGGCGGTCGCCTGCATGTCGAAGCCATTGAGGCGCAGGCAATCGAGGACGGCGGCATCGCCGGCTGGCTCCGGCAATATTTTTGGTGTGCGCGCGCGATCTGACGATGTGGTGGCTGTTGCCTGCTGCAATCGAAGATCGTCCTTCGTCAGCAGGGGCCCCTCGGCGAGTGCGACCGCCTGTTCGAGGCATTGTCGCAATTCGCGGACGTTCCCTTTCCACTCATGCTGCAGCAGCGCGTCGAGCGCGTCCTGCGTGAGCCTCGGGGCTTCCCGTCCCAGTTGCTGGGCTTGGCCGGTCAGGTAATGTTCGGCCAACAGGCCGATATCGTCCTTCCGGTCCTGCAATGGTGGGAGCCGAAACACCAGTCCCTTCAGTCTGAAATACAAATCTTCGCGGAACCAGCCTTCGGACACGCCTCGCTGCAGATCGCGATTCGTCGCGGCCACTACGCGGACATCGACCGTCGTTGGGGTCGTTGCGCCGACGCGATAGAAGGTCTTTTCTTGCAGCACGCGAAGCAGCTTGCCTTGATGTTCCAGCCGCAGATCGCCGATTTCGTCGAGGAAGAGCGTACCGTGATGCGCCAGTTCGAAGTAGCCGCGCCGATCCATCGTCGCGCCGGTGAAGCTGCCGCGTACATGGCCGAACAGTTCGCTCTCAAAGAGCTCCGGTGAGATGGCCGCCATGTTGACGGCGATGAAAGGTTTGCCGGATCTTGGACTCAGCAGATGGATCGCGCGCGCAAATAGTTCTTTGCCCGTGCCGGCCTCACCCAGCAAGAGTGCGGGCAACTGAGACTTGGCACCTTTTTTTAGATCGCGGAAGAGTCCGAGCAGGTGATGGTTCTGCGTGACGATGCCCAGTTTGCGGCATTCGTCGCGCAGTTGCTCCAGTTCTGCATCCCCCGGCTTGCGGCTGCTTTCGGTGACGGCGCGTAGCCCTGCCAATTCCAGACCCAAGTCCTGTAGTTGTTGTCTGGCGGCTTCTTCCTGCGCCTGCACCTCGGTCAATTCTGTTCGCAATGTTTCTGCAGAGCGTGAGAGGTCTTGCTGGCGGCCGGTCGACTGGGCGACGGCGGCTCGTGCCTGATCCAGGTCTTCTTGCAGCGCTTCGGCCCGGTTCTCACGCAGGACCAGGGCCTCGCGGACTGCCACGGCTTCCTGCTGGACGCGCAGCATGTCCCGTTCGAGGAGGACCATCCGTTGGCCTGCCGTGAGGTGAGTCCAGACGGTGGCGCCGACGAACACAAGGGCCAAGGCACTGAGTGGCAGGGCCAGGGGAAGCACCAGATGCGCGAGGGCTAATGCCGCCACCAGCAGGCATCCGTAGACGAGGACGACGGCTCCTGCGAAGAGGAAGGACCGTGAGCCACCTGCATGCAGCAGAAACCAGGCGACGAGGCTTGCGAGCAGGAGGGTGACGAGGCCGCTGTTCAGCAGGCCAAGCCGACAGACCCGGTTGTCGGTCAGGAGCATGTTGAGCAGATGGAGGTGGATCGCAGATCCGGAGACGGACTGGCCCGTCGGCAAGAGCCATGTGGCCGCTGGTGTTGGATCGGGTAGGAAGACGACGACCTTGTCTTTGAACCAGCTGTCGAGCCGTTCATCGTGATGGGTTTCCAGGGCTTCCCAGAGGGCAGCAAATGACAGGGTCGGCAGGTTTCCAAGGGTGCCGTCTCCTGCATAGTTCACGAGGGCGATGGTGCCGGTCTGGTTCGCCTGGGGTTGCGTCAGCTTATAGAGTGCCAGTCCGAATGCTGGAACAGACTCTGTGCCCAGCTCTGCAGACAGAGGCACGGTACGCGTGACATGGTCCTGGCTTGGGGAAACCAGGAGATGGCTGAGGACCATCGCCTCCGAGGTTAGCGGCGACTCGGTCTCATAGGGATAGACGACAGGCCCTGCGTTTCTGGTGGCTTCCAGGAGCAACGCGTCGCTGGCGGCGCCGCCGAGCTGTGCCTGGCTGGGCTGCGCGATACGATGGTCCAGGCCGATCGCTGTCGCTCCGCTGTTATGTGCGGCAGTGATGAAGCGGGCGAGGACCGCCCGATCCCATGGGCCGGTTCCAAATTTTGTTTCGCTGGCTTGATCGCGCGTGATGAGGAGGAGCGAGGGACTAATCTGAACGGGTGCGCGCTGCCGGAGCCAGGTATCGTAGGCCGTCCAGTCGAGTGCGGTGAATGTCGCAGGAGCGAGGCCCCCGAGGCTGAGCGCCAGAATCGTCGCGCCCAATCCCATGGCACCGGCTTGGAGCCAGACTGACTGGAGGAAGAGGCGCCAGGTTTGAGAGAGGTCTGACATGCGGCTATGGCTGCAAGGAGAGTTCGTCCATCACCGCTTTAACTTCCTGCTTCGGTAATCCCCGAACGGCGGTGATCGCTTTCTGTCTGTCGGGCTTCATGCCGAGGCCCTTGCCGTAGATACGAGCCAGAATTTTCTTGGCCGGTCCGAATCCCTCGCCGGCCGTGGCCTCGAAGCAGGCCAGGATTTTCTTGTCGAAGGGAGGCAGGGATGGTTCCCAGCCTGTTTCATAGAGTCGGGCGAGTTCGGTCTGCGCCATGTCGCTGAGGGCATAACATTCTTGGAGCAGTACTGGGATGGCATGGTCCGTTCGATTTTGCTTCAGCAACGTTGTCCCTAGCGTCTCGCTGTCGCCGTTGTGCGCGAGGTCTGGAAAGCGCTCCCAGATCTTTTCCCGATAGCCTTGAAAGGCCTTCAAGGCTTCAAGGCGGTTCTGTTCCGGCTGGACCGGCGAGAGGGCTTGGCGGCGGAGGATGGACAGGGCGGAGGCGGCCGGTTGATGTCCGAATTCAATCGCTTTGGTCCACCAATAGACGGCGAGCGTTCCGCTCTTGGTCACACCCTGGCCTGCACGATAGGCATTGCCAAGAAAGAACTGCGCCTGCGGGATGCCGCTCGCGGCCGCTTCCTCCATGAATTGCGCGGACTCCTGGTCTCGCTTGGCTAACTTGAGTACGAGTGCCAGGCGGTAGCGGGCGTCGGGAAAGGAGGGCTGCAGCTCCAGCGCTTGCTGGTACGACTGAATCGCTCCTTTGATATTGCCGGTGGTGTAGTAGGCGGTGCCGAGATTGTAGTGGGCTTGCGTCAACTCCGGATTGAGTCTGGCCGCTTCCTTCAATTCCATGACCGATGCGCGCCAGTCTTGTTTGGCCATCAAGGCTCTGCCGAGCTGGAGATGTGCCAGGGCATGATCGGGCTTCAGCGCAATGGCGATGCGGCATTCGTCGATCGCGGTATCCAGATCGCCGATTCGATAGAGCGCCTCGGCCAACTTGAGCCGGTCGTCAGCGTTCTGCGGAGACAGGCGGACGGTCTCGCGCAGTTCGCCCAGCAGACTGACGGCATCGTCTCGTTCGTGAGGCCGCAATTCTGGAAGCTGGAGAGGCGGTGTTGACGAGGGCGGCTCCGTCGAAACCGGTGGCGTCTGATTGTCAGGCGTCTCCGCCAACGACGAATCGATTGAGTGAAGCCAGGCGCAGGATGCAAGGAAGAGGATCGCGAGAACCAATCGGCGCTTCATTGAATCGTGCGGTCCTCCAGCTGTTGTGACGAGGTCGATAGTATATCGTATTGGAATGAGCGGGAATAGCTCCCGGCCTGCAGCCACACCACTAGGGGAGATCCGGCGTGGGTAGGCCAGGTGAGCGTCTGAGCTCTATCTGAATTCGATGGATCTGCTGCTGCAAGTCGGGCGGCGTCAATGGTGCGACGTCATGCGTGACCCGCCAGACCGGCTCAAGCGGGGCCGGGTCGGTATGCAGCCTGGGAATCACATGCCAGTGGATGTGGGGGAGTTGATTGCCGAGGAGTTCGTAATTGATCTTCTTGGCCTCATAGACCTGCGCGACGACTTTGGCGACGAGGTTCACTTCCTCCATCAGCATAATTCGTTCCGTGGGAGCCAGATGAAATAACTCTGTTGCATGGCGTTTGAAGACGATGACGGTCCAGCCAGGGAAAAATTGATCCTCATGTAGATAGGCGTTGGCGAGGCCGAGATCGACGATGAAATGGTCTTCTCTGGGCCAGGCGCCCTGGCAGGCCTTGCACGTCGGGTCGGTCATGGCTGGCTGGCTTTACGCCATTCCTCTTCCGTGACCACACCTTTTTTAATGAGCAGTTGAATCAGCTTGTCGACGGAATTACGGCTGGCTGTTGCCGGACTCGTTCCCGGCTGAGACGAGGCAGCCTGAGGTTGTTTGGGTTCGGGCGTCGGTCGTTTGAGTCCGAACACTTTGAACGAGGGGGTGAAGACGATCATGTAATCTTTATTGCGGAGGCGTACGCTGGCCGGGAGGCTGAGACCATGGGGCAGCAGGTTCGGCGTCGACCCAGCCGGGATTTGGAAATAGGGTTTCCCGTCCTGCGTTTCTCCATCCTGCCCCAGGACGTCCATGCGGCTCAGGATGGTATCGTTGTTTAAGTTCTCCCGGGATTCCCCTCCGATGTTCGTGACCTTGTCGAGGACGATGAACAGGGAATCGCTGATGAGTGTCTCGGCAGAGAGGTTCTTGACGCTCACATCGTAGCGGTACTCGCTGTTGAAGTTATCCCGTCCCTTGAGGGTAATCACGACGGTGGCTTTGTCGGTGAGATCCGTGAGTTGATCCAGCGGGCTGGCGTGGCACGTTGGTGCCAGTGGCCAGGATAGACTGAGGAGAATCGCGGCCACTGTCAGCGGCCAGACGGTCCTGTGTCTCGACATCGTTGCTTCTCCGGATCGTGCGGCGTGATGCGCGCGTGCCTGGGTTGAGCATAACAAAGATCGCGGCGTTGGGCGAGCCTTTGTTGCCCTGTGCGCCTTGACAGGCTCTTTCCGCGAACGCTATCCTCGCAACAGTATCCGTTGCGCTCAACCCTTCCCCGTCACGACACATGACATCCATTTCACGACGCGCTCCGCTGTTGGTTCCCCGTGCTCTTGTCACGCAGCTCATGGCGCTCTACGATTACCCGCATCCGCTTCATCCTGGCCGGATCATTCGCGGGTACGATCGCCCACATGCCATTCGAACGGCGCGGATGTGTGCCGCGGTCGCTGCGGCGCTGGGCCATGGGCCTGAGCGGGTCCGCCAATATCAGATCGCCTGTTTGTTACATGACCTGGGCCGCGCCGGGCTCGATCGTCAACTCTTCGGGAAGATCTGGTCTTGGGCCAAGGAGCGAGGGATTCCGACGAGACCGCGGGAATGGAGAGCGGTCCATCACTACACGTCCTACGGACGCGAGACGGAGGCCTTTCTCCGTTGCTATGGACAGGATCTTGAAGCCGACGGCATCCCGATGACCGCGTGGGCGAAGGAGCAGGTTGAGATGAGGCTGGGCTATGCGCGGCGGCTGGCCCGCCGGCTGCGGATGGTTCGGCCTGCCATCACGCAGATGGGGATCACGTGGGCGCCTTGGATGCAGCAGGTGATGCTCTATTATTATTACCCCGAGAAACTGGCGGCGGCCAAGCCCTGGGTGCGGCAGTTGGCGGAGATTCTCGTCGCTTGCGAGCAATTTGAAGCCTACAGCAATCAGCGGCGCGGCAGGGACTATTATGTGAGGAACAAGGAAACGCTGGTCGATGCCTTTGCCTATTTGGAGACGTTGCGGGCGGAGGGTATTTTGAGCAGCGCAGTGATGGAGGCGTTACGCCGGTTGACGGCGCAAGGCGAGTTCGATGCAATTCTGGAGGAGGCTCGCGGCTGTGCCTTCACGAGCGGCGAGCGACGAGCCCTCCGGGCGATGGAGGCATAACATGGCGGTGAAAACGGTCTCCTTGCGTCTCCCCATGCAGGGAAACAGCCAGGTCGAAAATCTGACGAAAGCCGTGACCGACGCCCTCGCCGGCACGAAGTTGCTGGCCGGGATCGTGACGGTGTTTGTGAAGCACACGACGGCGTCGGTGATGATCATTGAAGATGAACCGGGGATCAGGGCCGATACGAAAGTCTTCTGGGATCGGGCGGTGCCGGCCGATCCGGCCTGGCAGCACAATACGAGAAATGCCGGGGAAGACAACGGGCACAGTCATCTGCGAGGTCAGCTCCAAGGGCCGTCGGTCACCATTCCCTTCCTGGATGGCGCGATGTTGCTGGGGGCCTGGCAACAGGTCGTCCTCGTCGATTTTGACACTAAGCCGCGCACCAGGGAACTCATTATCCAGATCATGGGTGAATGATGGCGATGCAGGGGCGAGTCGTGATCTCGGGACTCTTGCTCGTCAGCCTCTGGCCTGCCCTGTCGATGGCGGAGTGGGGGAAGCCGCTGGGCGGGACCTACGACGGGCCTGAAGGCAAGCCGCGCCTGGTGACACCCTTGCCCGCCGAGTTGGGCGCGGATGAACGGGCCACCATGGCCGTGTTCGAGCGGGCGACCAAATCCGTGGTCTTCATCGCCAACACCGCGATCCAACGAGACCCCTGGTCGTTCAATCTGTTTGAAACCCCGCAAGGATCCGGAACGGGATTCGTCTGGAATAAGCAGGGGCACATCGTCACCAATTTTCATGTCGTCTACGGGGCGAACTCGATCACGGTGACCTTGGCCGACCGGACGGAGCATAAGGCCACCCTCATCGGCGCCGATCCCGATCACGATGTGGCGGTGCTGCAGATTCGTGCAGCGGAAGAGACGCTGTCGCCTCTTACCGTCGGGACGTCGCAGGATCTACGTGTCGGACAGAAAGTTTTGGCGATCGGGAATCCGTTCGGTCTCGATCATACGCTCACGACCGGTGTCGTGAGTGCGCTGGGTCGGACGATCAAGTCCCTGTCGAATCGGACGATCGAAGGCGTCATTCAGACCGATGCCGCCATCAATCCTGGCAACTCAGGCGGGCCGCTCCTCGATAGCGCCGGCCGGTTGATCGGCGTGAATACCCAGATTATGAGCCCCAGCGGGGCCTTCGCGGGAATCGGTTTTGCCGTGCCGGTCGACACGGTCAACCGTATCGTCCCGGAATTGATCAAGCATGGCAAACTCATCCGCCCGGGGCTCGGGGTCTCGCTCATTCCCGATGCGATGGCGAAGCGGTGGGGCATCAAAGGGCTGATTATCGGGAAGGTGTCGCGTGGGAGCGGCGCGGAGCAGGCGGGGCTGAAGGGGGCGCGTGAAACCGCCACCGGCCGGGTGGAATTGGGTGACATCATCACGGCAGTCGACGGCAAGCCGGTTGGAACCCTGGACGAACTGATGGATGTCATGGAACGGCACAAGGTTAACGACCAGGTGACGGTTGAGATCCTGCGGGGAACCAATCGGGACCGTGTCTCCGTGACCCTCCAAGCCGTCAATTGAGCGGCAGTGATAAGCGGTAATCCGAACGGTGGCTATGCTAGGATCATGGATCTGTTCGGTATGGAGGACCACTGATGAGCGATCGTCGATCAAGTAAGTCACAGGACCCGGAGCCCAACGGGAAGCCAGGGGAGGTTGCGAGCCCCGCGATGGGTGTTGGACCCGATCCACTTGAACTCTTAGAAGAATGTCTCGCCTTATTTCCCGAGAGTGATCCCCGCCAGAAGATTCTCTACAAACTGCGCCATACCATGATCCTCGGCCAAGCGGCGCAGCAGCAACGGGACGTCGAATTGAAAAAAGTAGCCGACGTCATTGCCAAGCTGACGGCACCGGCTAATCGGGTCGGTACCCTGCTCGAGGTGCCAGGTGAAGGCCTCGCGCGAATCCTGGTGGGAGGCGCGGAGTATTATGCGTCGGTCGACCCGCGGGTGCAGGCTGTCGAACTGAAGATCGGTGCTCAGATTCTGGTCAACGACGCCTATGCGGTGATCAAGGTCTTGGGATATGACCGCAATGGGCCGGTGTTCAAAGTGGCGGAAGTGCTGGGGGACGGGCGGCTTCGTTTTGAGCATGAGATGGGGCGGCAGGTCATGATCCTTCAGCGGTCGAGCGACCTTGCCGGTGTGGATTTGAAGGCCGGCGATGAAGTGCGCATCGACCCCAGCCTCCACGTGGCGATCGAAAAAATGGAGGATCGGAAAGCCAAGTCTCACCTCCTCGACGAAGTGCCCACGGTGACCTGGGAGCAGATCGGCGGACAAACGGAAGCCATCGCGGCCATTAAGAAGGCCATCGAGTATCCCTTGCTCCATGCGGACACGTTTCAGCGGTTTAAGTTTACGCAACCCAAGGGTTTTTTATTGTACGGCCCGCCCGGCTGCGGAAAGACCTTGATCGGGCAGGCGGCCGCCGCCAGTCTTTCGAAGCTGGTGGGTGAGTCGATCCAGGCGACAGCCGGTGCGAAGGGGGATAAGCCGCCGGTGACCCGCGGGGCATTCCTCCACATCAAGGGGCCTGAGATTCTGAATATGTGGTTGGGGGAATCGGAGCGGATGGTTCGCGATCTCTTTGCCCAAGCCCGTGCCCGCCGGAAAGAAGGGGCCTTGCCCTTCATTTTCATCGACGAGGCGGAATCGGTGCTCGGCACGCGGCGGGCGTCTCGTTCATTCAATATTTCCAGTACCCTGGTGCCCATGTTCTGTTCTGAGATGGACGGGATCGAGTCTCTGCACGATGTGGTGATCATTCTGGCCTCGAACCGCCCGGATCTCATCGATCCGGCTGTGCTGCGGCCTGGGCGTATCGATCGCAAGATTAAGGTGAGCCGTCCGAATCGTGAGTCGGCAGCTGCGATTCTGAACGTGTACCTGACGGATGATCTGCCGTTGGATCGGCAATGGGTCGATCAACATGGGGGGGACCGCAAGAAGGCCTCTGCCGATCTCGTCGAGCATGCGTTGTCCGCGGTGTTCTCGCGCAACGATGAGAATCGGCTGCTGTCGATCCGGCTTCGAAGCGGACAGAACAAGGTCCTTTATCGGAGCGATCTGATCAGCGGGGCGATCCTGGCTTCGATCGTTCAGCGCGCCAAGGAACAGGCGATCGAGCGGGTGATTGCGGCAGGCGGGTCCGAGCAGGGGGGCATGACGCTGGATGATCTGGTCAATTCCGTACATGCAGAATTCCGGGAGGGAGAGATGCTCCCACCTGACGATGCGGCAGAGGAATGGCTGAAGCTCCTCGATCACCATCCGGAGCAAGTCGTAGGAGTCTCTTCGTTCCGGAGAGGGCGGCAGGCAGAAGAGAAGTTGGTGGGACAGATTATCTAAGTGGGCAGATGGCAGGGGGCTCTCTTTGCTCCCAGTGCGCGCACGATCAGAATGTGCTCGCTCGATGGGCGCAGTCGAGAGCACCTTAGCCATCTGCCGTGAATCTGTCCTTGAGACGGAGTGGGTGACGGAAACGAAGATGCGACTATACGGGATCGAAACAGAATACGGGATTACCAGGGAAGACCAGGACACGGTCGATCCGGTGGTGGAGTCGATGGAGCTGGTTCGGGCCCATCTGACGGCTTCGTTTGAGCGGCGCTGGGACTATGGCGGCGAAGATCCGCACGAGGATGCTCGGGGATTTCGGGTGCTTGGGTTGCAGCAGGATAAAGAAGAAGACGAGTTCGCCAAGGTCGATGCCCATCGGCCTTTTTCGTTTCATGAGATGAAGAGCGATCTGGTGCTCCCGAACGGCGCCCGCTTCTACAACGACCATACACATCCGGAATATTCCACGCCTGAATGCCGAACGGTGAGAACGCTCCTTGCCCACGACCGTGCGGGGGAGCGGATTGCCCAGCGGGCGGCGGAGCGGCGCAATCAGGTGCTCGGCGGGTCCCCCCTGCAGCTCTACAAAAACAATACGGATTTTCACGGACATAGCTACGGCTGCCATGACAACTATCTTGTCGCGCGCGCGATTCCATTTTCCTCACTGACTGCAGGGATGTTGCCGTTCCTGGTGAGCCGGCAGGTCATTGCCGGAGCGGGTAAGGTTGGTGTGGAGGGTCAGGAGAGCGGGTTCGTGCCGGGTCAGTACCAGTTGTCTCAGCGGGCCGACTTCATGGAGACGGATTTGAGCGTCGACACGATGCACAACCGGCCGATTCTGAATACGCGGGACGAACCTCATGCGGTGCGGGAGAAATACCGGCGGCTCCACCTCATCATCGGCGATGCCAATATGTGCGAGTACAGCACGGCGCTGAAAGTCGGGACGACACAATTGGCGCTGGAGTTGATCGCACGCAACGCAGCGCCGGCGCTTGAATTGGAACATCCGGTCACTGCGGTCAAACAGTTGGCTCGCGATCAGAACCTCAAGGCGACGGTGCGTCAGCGAAATGGCCGCACCATCACAGGCCTCGAGATTCAAGAACAGTATTATCTCGCGGCGGAGAAGCATTTGGCCGGTGCCGATGCAGAGACCGATTGGGTCCTGTCCGAATGGGCCGACACGCTCCGGCTCCTTGCCGGCGATCGCCGGCAATTGGTGGGGAAGCTCGATTGGGTCACGAAGCTCTGGCTCTTGGAAACCTTTATGCAGGAAGAGCGGATTGGATGGGACGATCCCTGGCTGGCGAGTTTAGATTTGGAGTACCATAATGTGAATCCGGAGCGCGGGCTCTTTCTCGGCCTTGAGGCAGAGGGGAAGGCCTGGCGGATGACGTCGGAACAGGACGTTGAATCGGCCCTGGTCGCTGGCCCGATCGATACCAGAGGGGGGATTCGCGGCCTCTGCATCAGGCGGTTTCCGGATCAGATCAAAACGATGCAGTGGGAGCGGATCCAGTTCAGCGGAGGCTTGCTTCCGCGGACGTTGGAAATGGGCGATCTCTTCGAGCCACAGGCGGTGCAGGCCTGTGCGAAGATCTTTGAGCAGGCGGTGTCCCCGATGGATGCGTTGAACGCATGGAATAGAGAAATGGAGTCCCGATCATGAACTACAGCTCAATGCCGGAACGTCGTGAAGGGCCAGGCAGCCCGATGCCGAAGGCGCCGAGTCCGTCCGAAGAGGGCGGCGGGCCGAAACGGCCGGAGACCGGGTCGCCGGACAAAGATAATCTGCTCAAGCGTATGCGCAAGGTCGATCCGAAGCAGGCTGAGCGGTATCGGCAGAGAACAGGGGAGTGAGGATGGGCGCCGAGTCTGGGTTTGTGCTCGCGCAACGCGCGGCCTAGGAAGGCCCTCGTTGGACGCGCGCAGTGAACCGTGACGTCGGTACCCATCCAGATTATGTGGAGTGCGATACGAATAAAGGTGAGGTAAAGAGATGGGGATGCAAGGGGACTTTCTTCAGCTGTTGAAGGAACAGGGCTACACGTTGGGCGTACCGGCAGCGGTGGGGACCGGCCATGCGCTGACGAATGCCACGACGATTTTGGCGTTTAAGTATCGCGATGGTGTCCTGGTGGCCGGCGATCGTCGCGCAACCGCCGGCAATATGGTGATGTACGATCGGACGGACAAGGTGTTAGAGATCGATCGGCACAGTGTGATGGCGATTGCCGGCGTGCCGGCGACCGCCTATGAAATGGTGCGGGTCCTGGAGCATTCCTTCAAATATTACCGGAGAACGCAGCTCCAGGAGTTGAGTTTCGACGGCAAACTGCGCGCGATCTCCAAGCTCTTAAAGGATAATGTGCCTGCGGCCTTAGCCGGGACTGGTGCGGTGGTTCCGGTGTTTGCCGGCTACGATTTAGAGCAGGGCTCGGCCAAGATCTATTTCTACGATATTCTGGGGGCGGAGTTTGAAGGTGTGGAGTATGCGGTGTCCGGCTCCGGTTCTCCGACGATCCGGGGCATTTTACACTACCTGAATACCTGGGGCGATCAGCCCCTCAATCGGCTCCCTGAAGAGCAGGCCATGGTGCAGGCCTTACGGTTGCTCACGAGCGCGGCAGAGTTCGACTCGGCGACCGGCGGTGTCAATCGGGAGGCGAGTCTCTATCCCGTGATCAAGTTGATTACCGGGGCCGGCGTGCAGACGGTGCCGGACGCGACCTTGAAACCCCTCTATGAATCACAGGTGGTGCGTTATGTATGAAGAGCCCTATCGCTGGGTCGAAGCCGTCGGCAATCGACGCCAGTATCTCGATGAACAGTTCAAGCAGGGGAGTCCGGTCGTTGCGTTGACCTATGATGGAGGCATCCTCCTGACGACGGTGAGCAAAGGAACATCGAAGCTCTACGAGATCTATGACCGATTGGCATTGGGCGGAATGGGGCATCCCACGGATTTGGAAAAGCTTCGCTTTAGCCTGCTTGAAATGGCGCATGTCGAAGGATTCAACCGTTCGCCCTCCGATGTGACGGGATCGAGGTTGGTGAAATACGGCATCGCCCCTGTCATTAAGCAGGCGTTTGAGGAAGTGTATAAGGCGCCGTTCATCGTGCGTATTCTTGTGGCCGAGTTGGGGGTGAAGCCGGAGAAGGATGCGATCCTGACGATCAACTACGATGGTACGTTTGAGGAGTTGACCGGTTGTGCGGTCTTGGCGGCCACTCCAGCTGCCCAGACGAAGATGACGGCCTATCTAAGAGAACAGACGCCTGCCACGCTGTCGTTGGAGCAGGCCTTGGATCTGGCGCTGCGCGCCTGGGCCATCGGCTCCCTCGCGCATCAACAGGAAGAGACGGATCAACAGGCTGAGCCCGATCCATCTGCCGGCAACGCTGGTGCAGTGACCTCTCCGGTCCCTAGTGCCGACGTGCTGATGGCGCATGTGCGTGGCATTGCCGGAGGGCGGTCCCTTGAATGTGCCGTTCTTGAGCGCCAGGCTCCCGGTACGTCCAAGTATCGGGCGTTGAAGCCGTCCGATCTGGCACGACTTCTCCCGAAGTCACTTCAATCCGCCGTGGCGAACTGAGATGTTGAACCGTATTTTCGGACTTGAAACCGAGTACGGACTCTTGGTGAACCAAGAGCTGCCCGATCATACGCCTACCTGGTTTGCCCACAAGATTCGAGACCATCTGTTTCACGTCCAACGGCGTGGGGTGCTGGATCTGCACCATCGTGGGCACGATGAACCGCCGGGTAACGGAGGATTTCTCACCAACGCCGGGCGCATGTACCTCGACATGGGACATCTGGAATGGGCCTCGCCGGAATGTGAGTCGCTCAGCGATGTCGTGGCTGCCGACCGTGCCGGCGATCAGTTGCTGCAGGATGCCGTTGAAGACCTCGGTCTGGCCGATCAGGTGTCGTTGATCAAAAACAATGTGGACCATGAAACCGATGCGACCTTCGGGTCGCACGAGAACTTTCTCGTGTCGAGACGGTTCCCCTTTACCAGGCGCGGCCTTGGGCCCCTGGTCACCTTTCTCGTCACCAGACAGATTTTTACGGGAGCCGGGCGTGTCGGGACCGCCGGGCCCCAGGACGCGTGGATTCAGATGGACCGGCTCATCGTGCCGCGGGGCGCGAATCAGCGCCATGGGCAGCATCCTGCCATGCCGTTTCAGATTTCTCAGCGCGCCGATTACATCGTGAATGATTTCTTCGAATGGGTGCAGCAGAATCGTGCCATTGTGAATACGAGAGATGAACCGCTGGCAGACCCGAATCAATACCGCCGTATTCATCTCCTCCTCGGTGATTCCAATATGGCGGAGGTGGCGACGGCCTTGAAGTTGGGTACAACAGGGTTGGTGCTGCAACTGATCGAAGAGGGCCATGCCCCGATCGACCTGGAGCTCCATGAGCCGGTTGAAACCATGCAGGAACTGTCTCAGGATCAGGACCGGCAATGGATTGTGCAGCTGCAATCGGGGAAGTCGATTTCCGCCATCGACATTCAGGAGGCCTTTCTCGCCGCGGCGCAAGCCCACTATCGTGGGCAGGACGGCGAAACCGATTGGGTGCTCGATCAATGGGAAGCGGTGTTGCAGGACCTCCGCGGGGATTACACCAAGCTAGTCGGTCGGGTTGATTGGGCCTCGAAGCTCTGGCTGCTTGACACCTTCCGGGAGGCGGAGCAGTTGACCTGGGCGGATCCGGCGTTGAAGAGCCTCGATCTGGAATATCACAATCTCCATCAAGGCAAGGGGCTCTACTTTGGACTTATGGAGGAAGGCCGGGTTCCGCGCCTCACCACCGACAAGGCGATTGCCTTGGCCATGGACCATCCGCCCCGCAATACCAGAGCCTTTGGTCGCGGCGAACTCGTTCGGCATTTGCTGGCCAGTGGACTGCCCGATGAACCGGCAGATTCCAGTCCGGAAGAGCGATTCTCCCCATCCTATGTGATCAACTGGTCGATCTTCCAATTGCGCGGGCAGGCGCCTTTCCCCATGCCGGATCCCTTCAAAACCTACGTGCAGGAAGTACGGACGCATCTGCAATCGGTGTAGTCTGATTGGGCCTGCCTGCTTTCTCCATTTCGTCGCAGAACAGATTGAATACGTGGATAAGTTGCCGAGGTGCTATGCTTCTCTATGGCGTAACCCCACTGGGCTGATGGTATAGGCGCGATTGAGGGAGGGCAGCATGAAGGCACGTAAATGGATGATGGAATATGGAGTGGCGATGGCGCTGACGTTTTTGTTCGCTGTGATACTGGGGCATATCCCGCTGTTTCGTGAGACCACCGTGGGGAAGCTGCGGGCCTCAGATCTGGTGCAATGTATCGGATATGGGGGTGTACTGGTGATTGCTTGGCTCGGAGCCCGTCAATTGACCGCAGAGCCACCGGATGAGTGGAAGTGGATCATGCCCTACCGGGCATTAATTTTACCGGTGACGACCTTCGCAATTGTGTCGATGGCCCATGGTGTGTTGCTCTACGTCTGTGATCCGTTTCTCAGCAAGTCAGGAAAAGGGATCTATAACTGGATGTTTATCGCCGGCATTATGGCGACCAGTGCCTGGCTCATTGTGACGTGGGTCAGGAAGTGCGCACATCAGGTCGCTGAAGTGGAGTCCCGACGATTGAACAAGCAAGCAGCCTAGCTTCTCGTCAGTTTTTCGGTTACCTGGTTGGACGAGGCCGCCTGGCAGTTCCTGCTCCGGACAGTCCTATCGATTCGACAATTCTATTTTCTACCCAGAATCGGTCTTCATCCCGCCGGTATTGCTGAACGAATCCGCAATGGCCGCCATAGTAGGGTGCAGCCAGTTGAATGTGCTGGTTCTGGTGGATGGCCGGGAGCGAAAACATCGAGTAGGGAATGAACGGATCGTCTTGTGCCGTGACGATGATGGTTGGCACGGCGATCTTCCCTATTACATGCTGCGAGCCGGCCAGATTGTAGTAGTCAGCGCCACTCGCATATCCTCCGTCTTCGGCGGTGTAACGGTCGTCGAAGTCGCTGATGGTACGGATACGATCGAGTCCTGTGAGGCTCCATTTTCCTGGAAAGAGCGCGGCCTTGCGCTTCATGCGCGATTTGAGCTTGCTCAAGAAGTGATTGTGGTAGATCCAGTTTCTTGGCTCTTCCAACGCTTTGGCACATTGCGCTGGATCGATATTCGGGCACACGGCGATCGTGCCGGCCAATGCTGACTCCGACGAGCCGAATTCTCCAGCTGCTTTGAGGACGAGGTTTCCTCCCATCGAATAGCCGACAAGCCAGATGCGATTGAGTCCATCGGACTGCGCCAATTCATGGACGACGGCTCGAAAGTCCTGGCTTAATCCGCTGTTATAGAGCGTCGACGTCAGGTGTTCGGTTCCGCCACATGTTCGCTGGTTCAGGCGTATGACATTGAAGCCTGTGCGATAGGCTTTTGCGGCAATCCCATGCATATAGTGCGACTCGCTACTGCCTTCAAGTCCGTGCACGAGTACGACGGTCTGACAATCGGCTCTGGCTGTCTGCCAGTGGCAGAAGCCGAGTATTTGGGTATGAGGTTCTGTGGTGAAGAGTCGTGACTCAGTCGGAATTCCGGCAAGGAGCGCTCGGCGAGACCAGTAGCCTGGCAGAACGGTCATGAGATATGAATTATGGAGGAGCGCGGCCGGTGTGAATATTCGCCAGTTAGGCTCCATAGTGGCTATCATCGATGAAAGTCCAAGTCTCTCCGCAGTATGAATTGCCGAGGCACTGTAAGCTGGAAATAACCGCTGTCCCACTGAAGACGACAAAGGCCTTCGAGAGAAGTCTCGAAGGCCTTGATATTGTGGCTCCCCGGGCAGGAGTCGAACCTGCGACCAGCCGGTTAACAGCCGGCTGCTCTACCACTGAGCTACCGGGGAATGAAACAGTCCGTCGTCGGGCTGCGTATTCTAGCAAAAGATTTCTGTCGGGGGGAGACTTTTTTCTATCAAAACAGTTGATCGATTATGTGCTGCCGGCTATACGTCAAAATCCTCAGTTTCATCTTCATTTGAGGTCGCATCGGTCCGGCCAGCCGCAACGGATGCGTAGTGAATCGCCCAGGTGAGATAGAGGTTCCCGCTATCTCTCATGGTATCGGCAGCCTTGATGAGTGTCTGCGCTAAATCAGGATCCTTCCCGCTGGCATGAATATCGGCTGCCCGCCGTTCGAGTACTTTCGGGTATTCATGAATGAGACCTGAGATCTCTCGAATGAGCTCATCGATGACATTATCTTCTGTTTCCATCTGTTCTCCCTTAGAGCGGCACCAACAAAAAACCCCATAGCGCAGGCGCCATGGGGTCTTGCGCGGGAGACCCGCTACGAAAAACGTTAGCCTTGGTAGGCCTGCCCAAGAGCTGCTGACTCACCTTTATTGGACATCAGTTGCCCGGTGGCGCTGACCGCCTGCATGCTGATGGCATTATGTTTGGCCGCGTCGCAGACGACCACGCAGAGCTCACAGCCCTTGCAACGGTCAATAATCACTTCGGCTACCATCTTGCTTGTATTCAGGTCGAGGCAATTGGCTTCCGGACAATACATGATGCAGAGGCGGCATCCCTTTTTGGCCACGCATTTCTCATCGATGACTTGCGCTACGTTATACATGCGAGCTGGTTCCTTCTCTCTCGTTAAGCGGCGACGGCAGGATTACCGACTCGCAGCTCATACTTATTCTCTTCGGCCCATTTACTGGCGATTTCATAGGCCGCCTGCACGGTCGCCAAGTTCTTAGCCAGCAACATTTCTTTCTTGGCGAACTTCTTCTTGATCGCTTCATCCAAGGAGGCGGTTCCACCGGAGGCGACGAACTTCTTGCCGAACCGTTCCTGCAAGGCTCCGTCTAGGGCTTCCATGGAGACGCACTTGGTGATGCCAGCGACCGATCCGATCATCGCCATATTGGTCGAGAGCTCGGTGCCGGCCACTTCGATCGCGAGCTCGGTTCCCGCAATGTAAAATACTTTCACATTGAGATCCTTGAGCCGTTCAATGTCATCGGCTGACAGCAACTCCTGGTCGGAGTTGATGACGACGAGGCCGCCTTCTTTCACGCCTGAGTAGAAGGGCATCGTGTAGCTTTTCCCCATGGTGATGACCTGAGGATGAAAGACCTGGATGACGTCAGGGAATACCAATTCTCCACGGTCATAGATTCGTTCAATGCCGATCCGGCAATAACTCTCGGCTGGCGCCATACGCTTCTCGGCCCCGAAGAAGGGATTGGAGATCGAAAACTTGCCGTCGCGGTTGGCGGCCATGGCCAGGACATGTGCGGCAGTGACGGCGCCCTGTCCGCCTAATCCCGACATCCGGATATTCAGTCGTTTCTTGATCATGGTCGTCTCTCCTCCAGAATCGGATTAGGCTCCCTGCGAGGCCAGCTGCTTGGCTGCGGCCTTCTTTTCCTTGTCCTTGGCGGCCATCTCTGCCAGGAGTTGCTTGGCTGGCTCACTGATGTACTCTTTGTAGGCGAACCGCTCGGTCGGCTTTTCAGAATCCCGCATCTCTTGAAGGCCTTCCATGCTGTTCTTCCCGATTTCGAGAATGCAAGGCGTATAGAGCTGGAGGTAGGTCGGGCCGATTTCGCGCGAGATCATAACCGCGTTCCGGACCACCTTCTCAATGAGTGAGGGCTTGCTGACCGTGCATTGCACTACGTAATGGCAGCCTGATTCACGGGCAATTTCCGGCAGACGCACCTTGTCGAAAAGTTTTCCAACCGGCGCCATCTTGGCAACGAAGCCCTTCTGCATCAGACCGCTCTCCTGGCCACCCGTGTTGGCGTAGAGTTCGTTATCGAAACAAATCGTGGTGAACTTCTCCTGGCGGAACCAGGCTTGTAAGGTCATGTCGAGGCCGATATCGACGGTGGCGCCGTCGCCGGCGAGCACGACTACGTCTTTCGTCCGGCCCGGGAAGCGGACGCTCAAGGCGCGCTTCAAGCCTGAGGCGATGGCGTTCTGGTTACCGAAGAGGGAATGGATGTTGTGCACGGCCACCATGGGGAACACCAAGCTGGTACAGCCGGTGGAGCCGACCATGACGGTGTCTTCGGGGTTAGGTAAGGAGGCCAGGATATAGCGGAAGGCCATAGATTCGGGGCAGCCGGCGCAGAGTGAATGCTGCTCGATCAGTTCCTTGCTGTTGCCGATGTCCTTCCAGCCACGGTCTTCTTTGCCATAGGTCGCGCTCTTGACCAGATCTTGATAATCGGATGGCATGATGTCGTACAGGTCTTCTGAAATTTTGATTTTCTCTTTGCTCATGATGGCCTCCTCAATACGTACGTCTTATTCAGGGCGTTTAGTGCTTGCTTGCCTCGATCCAATCAGCCGCGACTGGCCATCGATACGGTATGTATACCAAGCAGGGTCTTGATTTCGGAAACGATGATTTCCGGTGGCATCGTCATGCCGCCGCAGACGCGCGGGCCTGCATGCACCCGTTCGCTGTTGGGGATAGTGGCCTTGATTTCCTTGGCCAGCCATCCGGTCACATTGAACTCCGGGACGATGATGTGTTTGGCGTTCTTCGTGGCGTCACGGATTTCCTCGCCCGGCCATGGCCGCAAGACTTTGACTTTGACCAGACCGCAACGGATGCCTTCGTCTTCGAGGAGGCGGATGGCTTCACGGCCCTGTGAGACGGCTGTGCCAGAGGCGACGATGATGACTTCGGCATCGGTATTTTCTGTTTCAATCAACCCGTTCAGCCACTTGATCGTGTGCTTGCGTGACCGCTCCACTGCCGCCCAGACTTCTTGTTGCCAGGATGCGTGGGTGGCGTAGCTGATGTAGTTGCTCTTCATGACAAACGGATCGCGCATCATCCGGACCGGTGGACATTCCATGTCCATGCAGGGCACAGGCGAGCGATAGGGGTCGTAGGGAGGCAAGCACATGTCGACTGGAGTCAGATTGACCACGTCCTTGGTGTGCGTGACGAAGAACCCGTCGCAGCACAGCGCCAAGGGAAGGTGCACATCCGGCTCTTCCGACACCATGTAGCCCATGAGGATCCAATCGAAGAAGTCCTGGGCCGTTTCCGCATGCCAGACGAGCATGCCGGTGTTCAGGAGATAGGCAATCTCAAGCGTGTCAGGCTGAATCGACAGTGGCGAGTTGATGCCACGGCAGGTGACGATCATCTGGATCGGCAACCGTGCGCCGGACCACATCGGGAAATTCTCCATCGCACGCATCGTGCCGGGTCCCGCGGTCGTCGTAAAGACGCGCGCGCCGCCGAAGGCCGCTCCCGCGCATTGCGACATGACGGCGAATTCGCTCTCGCCGCGGAAGTAATCACCGATGTACCCCTCGGCAAAGAGTTCGCCGATCAAGGCGGCTGCTTCGCTCTGCGGGGTAATGGGGTAAGCAATCATCACGTCGCAACTGGCCCGCCGAAGGGCTTCTTTGATGACTTCGCTGCCCGTATAGAACGACGGCGTACGGGGCGCCTCGTTCATCATTTTCCAGGTGTCGGTAAAGGTCTGCCCTTTTTTATTCTTTGTGCCGATGACTGAGTGTGTGTCTGCCATGGATCAGCCTCCTTTCACTCTCTTCAGAACTTCAAACGGCTTAGTTTGAGGCTCCGCTCTTTGCTGATGTCAGCCGTGGTTGGACCGTCCCTTTCAACTTTCTCACCCACTCCGCCAGTTTCATGATCTTTTCGACCGATGCGTCGCGGAAGGACAGCATCGCATCTTCATGGCCAGCCTGAGCGCACATGGCAACTGTGTAACAGGAGGTGCCGCCTCGAATGATTTTGAGCGCCAAATTTGCCTGGTGGCAATGGACCCCGACGAACATGCAGCAATCAATCTTATTGTGCCAGATGGTCAGGTTCGGGTGGTTAGGATTGATTTCGACTTCAGGGTTGATCTTCGGGTACTTGGGGCGGTAGTCCGGCATCGGAATCAGCATGGGCGTTTGCCCTGGCTGCACGCATTCCTTGAGCGTATTGTACAAGTGACGGACGGCGGTTGCCTTTTTGGCGGCCTTCTCGTTCCATGCCCACAGAACTAAGGGGCCTGGGAAGATCGTCGGCACTTTGGCCATGAGGAATTGCTTCGCCGCTTCCTCGTATGCCTTGTCCTCTGGGACGATCACACCGTTGACGTGGGCTTCCCCAGGGTTCGGCAAGCAAATGCCCATGCTCGCAGCCGATGGAGGAAGGAAATGTTCCGGGCCTGGAAGGACGCGATACTGAGTCATTACGGCTTACTCTCCGGCAAGGGGTTAAAGAACGGGAAACGCAAGTTTTTCGACGATCTGGATCTTCCCTACTCTAAGCTTTTCCCATGCCACCTGCAACCTCGCAGAAGGCCCACCACCGTGAAATTTCGGGCCATCCAACGAGAGAGGCTTAGGTCTTTTGTCCTGAGCTGCTAGCTTGCCTGCAAGTAGCTAATCGTGCCCGTTGAAGCTGCACATATTATAGAGATGTGGATTTCGCCCTGTCAAACTAATCGGCATGGCTTCAGTCGGTATGGAGTGGCAGCTGCTCGTAAATAATGAGTGCGTATTCAATATATTGCAAGGTGTCATGGTAATTGCTCGCAGGCAGGGTTGGATCCCAGGGCACAGGCCCGCTCAAGGTCATCTTTGGCGAGTCGCCCCTGTAGGCGTTCTCGATAGAGTTTTGCCCTGTTGACCAGGGCCGCAGCATTGGTGGGATCGACACGAATAACAGTGGATAAATCTTCAATTGCCTGCTCAGGCTGATTCAGCTTGAGGTAGATCTCGCTTCGGAGCGCATAGGCCTCCTTTTGCTGGGGGATCCAGCTTTCAGGCGTTTGAGCATTAATTAACTTCTTCAGTGTGGCCAATGCCTGCTGCCATGATTTGGCCTCTGCCTGGCGGCGCGCTTGCGTCGTGTATGCGCCGATGAGTCGCTGGCGGGCGATATCGGCAAACGGATCGAGCTCAAGAACTTGTTCGTAGGCAGCGGTGGCCTCGTCCCATTGCTTCAACCAGGTGAATGTATCCCCCTTCCCAACCCATGCCCATACATTTTTATCGTCGAGTGTGATGGCGCGATCAAAGTCTAGTCTGGCTTTATCCAGATAGTCCGAATAGTCCGAGGGCTGAGCCTGCTGGGAAAAGGCCAGCGAGATCAGCCGGAGATAGGTTTGGCCTCGTACGATCAGTGGGTCGACGTAACGCTCATCGAGCGTGGAGGCCTCGGTGCTGAGCTGGATTTTGTCTCGTAGGTTGTGTGCGTGGAGTGCGGTTTCCAGTAGCGCGCGCGCTCGTTGCTGTGAGGTGGACTTTCCGCTCGGCTCAATGGCCAACATTCGGACACCGACCGGCTGCTGTTGAAGCTCTTGTAATTGAGAGCGCAATTGATGGTTTTCTTGCTGGAGCTGACGAAAGTGATGTGCAAGTTGCTGATCGGATTGCAGTCGGCGTATGGCCTCCGCGAGACTGCTTACATTGACCGTAGCGCGAATGCGGACAAAGAAGACGGGGCGGTCCCGTTCGAAGGAGCGTCGAGATTCGAGGATTTCTGTTTCCGTGATGGCTGCGGCGATTGTTCTGATCTCCAGGGAGCTGGCTTGCGCGCTTCTTCCTCCAGATTCTTTTTCCACATCGTGGAATGTGGCCTCGAGATAGATGCCCGCTTCCTCCACGGCTTTTCGTTGAGCTCGCTGAAGGACTTTTTCTTCTGCAGCGGCCAGGGTATCGCCATCAGCCATGACGTACTGGCTATCGGCGATGACGATTTTCGTCGAGGCGCCCATTGCCGAGGTTCCCCATAGAATGAGTGCGAAGATAAGGGGGTAGAACAGTTGCTGGTGCAGTTTCATCAGACAACTATACCCGCTCGATTGGTGAGGGGGCAATGCAACTAAAGCAGAGACAAAAATTTATGGGGATATGGGCACGAAGCGTGGTCAGTAGGCCTAGGGCTAGCGTGCTTTCGGAAAGACTTGAATGAATGGATGGACTTCGACCCGTTCAAATACACCATGGACGGTATAGGGGTCTTCGCGGGCGAATTGCTGCGCATCTTCCAACGAGTCCGCCTCAATGACGATCAGGCTTCCGGTTTTATCCGTGAGCGGACCGGCCAGCACAACTCGGCTTTGCGCGTCGAGGGCCTCCATCTTGGCGAGATGCGCAGGGCGATAGATTTTTCGCTTAGCCTCCCCGTCGGGGCCGTCGAATCCGAGAATGACGAATTTCATCTTGATACCTCGAAGGCACTGCTAAAGTGTTGAGCTCAGGCGAGATCCTCGAGGGGACAGCGATCTTTATAGCCAGTCGTCGTTTCATGCCACCAGCGAACCTCTTGCTCTCCGAGCTTCCAGCAGAGGTAGACCACTCGACCGTCACGAAGATGGGGAAAGTCACAGAGGCCAAGGTCCAGGTCCTTCACCAGGATGCCAATCTCCTGGATCGCCTGAAGATTCGTACTGACTTGCTGAAGACCGGAGATGTATAGGTGCCCGACCGTGCTGCCCCCGCCATATTCAGCCCTGGCACTAGCCTTCTGGATTTCATCCTTCGTTCGAGCCAAGACAGCCTTGGCCTGCTGGATCGATATCAGCTTGGAGTTCAGCTGGGGGATGAGGTGATTAGCCTCGGATAATGTAAACGTTCGCTCGTGTTGTTCCTGCTCGTCGTCATGTGCCATGGTGTGCCTCTAGGGAGGTTCCTCATGTATCACACCATTCTTTTGGGCTGCAACTATAAGGATGGCGTAATCGTATCATCAGATTCGGGGGAGACGGTTTCGGCTGGACTGGGCATAAGTGAGGGAAAGAGGGTTGGTGAAAATAGAAGGTGATTCATATTGACAAGGCACGTCGCTCGCGTTATCCTTGGACCAATATCTCAGCTCGGATCAGCGGTATCTCCACACAAAAAAGACTTCCGGGGCGCATCTCGAAACAAGCCACAATCGTTCAGGCCATAGAGACATTCAGCTCGGCATGATTTTCCCCTTGAGACAATATCCGCAGATATGAGACAGAGCCGTACTCTGATTAGAGACGGACGTAGCGAGTAAGTCCTTCACGGGTCACCCTCTTTAGCTAATACACACAACATACGATCATCGAAGACATTGCCATTCATTCGGTTTCTGGACAATTTCCCATGGTTCACCACGTGCGAGCGCTGCCGATGACGACGCAGCTGAGGGCTTGAGAGGATACTCATGACACAAACGAAGGGGGAGGTTATGCACCTCGCGGAGCTGAAGCAGAAATCTATCGCCGATCTCAATGAGGTGGCGCGCGATCTCAAGATCGATGGCGCACCGAATCTGCGAAAGCAGGAATTGATTTTCGCGATTCTGCAGGCGCAAACCGCGAACAATGGCGTAGTCTTTGGCGAGGGCGTGCTCGAAACGCTCCCTGACGGATTCGGATTTCTGCGTGCTCCCGATTCGAACTATCTCCCAGGCCCCGACGATATTTATATATCCCCCTCTCAAATTCGGCGTTTCAATTTGCGCACCGGCGACACCGTCTCCGGCCAGATCAGACCGCCGAAGGAGAGCGAGCGATATTTCGCGTTGCTGAAGGTCGAGAAGGTCAACTTCGAAGATCCTGAAGTGTCCCGCGACAAGATTCTCTTCGATAACCTGACGCCGCTCTATCCCGAAGAGCGGCTGAACCTTGAGTTCGATCGTGAAGAATATTGTACCCGCGTGATGGAGCTCACGACCCCGATCGGCAAAGGTCAGCGCGGGCTGATCGTTGCGGCTCCCCGAACCGGCAAAACGATGATGCTGCAGGCCATCGCCCGGGCCATTTTGAAGAATCACAAAGAAGTCACTTTGATCGTGTTGCTCATCGACGAACGGCCGGAAGAAGTCACCGACTGGCAGCGACAGGTCAAGGCCGAAGTCATCAGCTCTACTTTCGATGAACCGGCTCAGCGCCATGCTCAGGTGGCTGAAATGGTGCTCGAAAAGGCCAAGCGGTTGGTCGAGCATAAAAAAGATGTCGTGGTACTGCTGGATAGCATCACCCGTCTGGCTCGTGCGTACAATACAATTGCCCCGCCAAGCGGTAAGGTGCTGTCTGGAGGATTGGATTCGAATGCCCTCCAACGTCCGAAGCGGTTCTTCGGTGCGGCCCGTAATATCGAAAATGGCGGCAGTCTGACCATCATGGCGACGGCGCTGGTCGATACCGGAAGTCGGATGGACGACGTGATCTTTGAAGAATTCAAAGGAACGGGCAATATGGAAGTCCATCTTGATCGCCGCCTGGCCGACAAGCGGCTCTTCCCGGCTATCGATATCAGCCAGTCTGGGACGAGAAAAGAAGAATTGCTGGTGGACAAGGATCGCCTCAACAAGATGTGGATCCTGCGCAAGGTGCTGAGTCCGCTTGGAACGATGGAAGCCATGGAGTTCCTGATGGACAAGCTGCACGGCACCAAGACCAATCAGGAGTTTCTCCAATCGATGAACCGGTAACATCCGGCTTGTAACTAGTTGCCGAGACAGGGTACAGTAGCTGGCCTTCGAATGGGCGAAGGTTGAAGATTTTGACGTCAGGGGAGTGGGAACTATGAAGAAGGGTATTCATCCCGTGTATCGGGAAGTTGGGGTGCATTGCGCCTGCGGCAACAAATATAAGACCCGATCGACGGGCGGCGATATCAATGTCGATATCTGTTCAAACTGCCATCCGTTTTTCACGGGGACGCAGAAAATCATCGATACCGAAGGACGCGTCGAACGATTCAAGAAGAAGTACGCCAAGAAAGAGAAGTAGTTCGAGACGTGATCATACGAGGGACCCTGCTTCGCTGAGGGGCAGGGTCTCTTTGTTTTTGCGCATCAGGGGTGGAGTGCGAATTTAAAGGGAACGGGGCCATGGAAGCCGTCTTGCTGAAGAAATGGGAAGTGCTGGCCACTCGATTCGATGAGTTGACCAATCAGCTCATGGACCCGTCTTTGATGAGCCAGCCTTCGCAGTTGCACAAGGTCAATAAGGAGCGGACGGATATCGAGCCCGCGGCCAAGCTGCTCGTCACCTATCGGGACAACGTCAGGCAGTTGGAAGAAGCGGTTCAAATCCTTGCGGACCCCACGGCCGGAACCGAGATGCATAAGATGGCGATGGAAGAGAGCGCCCAGCTCGAACGTCAGCAGGCCGAGATCGAACAGCAGGCCCAAGAGTTTCTCATTCCCAAAGATCCGCGAGACGAAAAAAGTCTGCTTTTCGAAGTTCGTGCCGGAACCGGCGGTGACGAGGCGGCGCTTTTCGCCGGGGTTTTGTTTCGTATGTACAGTAAATATGCCGAGAGCAAGGGTTTTAAGGTCGATGTGGTCGAAGCCACAGAAATCGGGGGCGGAGGTTACAAGGGCGTCGTCGCACTGATTGAAGGTAAGGGCGCGTACAGTCATTTCAAGTTCGAGGCTGGGGTTCACCGGGTGCAGCGTGTCCCCGTGACCGAGGCGAGTGGCCGGATTCATACCTCGACCGTCACTGTTGCGGTGATGCCCGAAGTGGACGAAGTCGATGTTCAGATCGATCCCATGGATCTTCGAATCGACACCTTCTGTTCATCCGGCGCCGGAGGCCAGAGCGTCAACACGACAAAGTCGGCCGTGCGGATCACCCATATTCCGACTGGTGTGGTAGTGAGTTGTCAGGATGAACGGTCGCAACTGAAGAACCGCACAAAGGCGATGCGGACTCTGCGGGCCAGAATCGTCGAGGCGGAGCGGGAGAAGCAAGACGCGGAAACTGCGCAGAACCGCAAGGCTCAGGTGGGTACGGGCGAGAGGAGCGAGAAGATCCGCACCTATAACTTCCCGCAGAACCGGGTAACCGACCATCGTGTCGGTGTGACCTTGCATAAGTTGGAGCAGGTGCTCGAAGGCGACCTCGACGAATTCGTTCAGGCGTTGAAAGCTCAGCGTCAGCAAGAAGTGGGGGTTGCATAATATGGACGCGGTCGCTCTTCTCCCTCAGTCGGTTGGACAAGCCACGCTTGGCGAGGTCATTGTCGAGGCTCGCCAGCTGCTGGAGCAGGCCGGCATCGAGACTGCGGAGCAGGAAGCCCTGTGGATTATGGCGCATGTGCTCCATCTTTCTACACATCATGTTGTGACCGACCGAGACCGACGCCTCTCCTCTTCCGAGCTCTTGGCCGCGAGAGGTTTAATCACGCGGCGGGTTGGCCGCGAGCCCCTGCAATATATTTTGGGGACCCAGGAGTTCTGCGGACTGGAGTTTAGGGTCAATCCAGCGGTGCTCATCCCGAGACCCGAGACTCAGTTGCTGGTCGAGTATGTTACGCAACGGATTCCTGCCGATCGGTCGTCAACCATCGTCGATGTCTGCACGGGATCCGGGTGTATCGCCGTGGCGATTGCACGGGTGAGACCTCATGCGAGGGTCATCGCGACCGATCTCTCCGGTCCTGCGCTCAATGTGGCCAGGCAGAATGCTATTCGGCTTGGAGTCAGCGAGCATATCACCTGGCTGGAAGGCGACTTGCTGGGGCCATTGGCGGAGCAGAAGCTGGAAGGGCAGGTTGACGTCATTGTCTCGAACCCTCCTTATATTCCTGAGTTAGATTGGGCGACGCTTCAGCCGGAGGTGCGGTTGTTCGAGCCACGAGGTGCGCTGGTGGCAGGGCCTCAGGGGACGGAATTGCACGAACGGTTGTTACGGGAGGCCTGCCGATATCTCTCTCCCGACGGTGCAGTGATCATGGAAATTGGCGCCGGCCAGGCTCGTGCGATGCGTCGGATTGTCGAGCAGATACCAGGCTACAGATTTCACCGGCTGGTCCTGGATGAAGCAGGGCTTGAGCGGGTGGTGATTGTGGAGCGAGTGGGAGCCTAGGGCAAGATGGATCGGACAGTCATTACCGGCGGGATACCGCTTCGAGGAGAGGTGCAGATCAGCGGGGCGAAGAATGCCGCCTTGCCGATCTTGGCCTCCACCATTCTTGGCGGCGGCGAATGCGTGATTACCAATGTGCCCCGCGTGGTAGATGTTGTCACCATGGGGAAGCTGTTGGGTATCCTGGGCGCAAAGGTTCACCATGAGGGGAATCGTGCGGTGATCGATGCGGGGATGATCAGCTCGACCCAAGCCCCCTACGACCTCGTCAAAACCATGCGGGCCTCCGTGCTGGTCTTGGGGCCGCTGTTGGCACGATGGGGCGAAGCGACGGTGTCGATGCCCGGTGGTTGTGCGATCGGGTCACGGCCCGTCAATCTCCATCTTGCCGGACTGGCCAAAATGGGTGCGGAAGTTTCGATGGAACATGGGTATATTCGCGCCACCGCGAAGCGGTTGACCGGCGCACATATTTACTGCGACACGCCGACGGTGACTGGAACGGAAAATCTGATGATGGCCGCGACGCTGGCCCAGGGGACCACGGTCATTGAAAACGCTGCCAAAGAACCGGAAATTGTCGACCTTGCGAACTTTCTTGTGAAGCGTGGGGCTCGTATCGTCGGTGCCGGAACGGATGTGATCACGATCGAAGGAGTCCGTGAGTTGCACGGGAGCGATCATGACGTCATCCCGGATCGCATCGAAACCGGTACGTATCTCGTGGCCGGGGCTATCACGCGGGGCGCGGTCACGGTCAATCGATGTTGTCCGGGCCACTTGGATGCATTATTGATGAAGTTGCAAGAGGCAGGCGTCGAGATGGAGGTGGGGCAGGACCGGATTCATCTCAATGCGGCTTCGCGGCTCAAAGGCATCGACATCCGGACATTGCCCTATCCCGGGTTTCCCACCGACATGCAGGCGCAAATGGTAGCCTTGATGACGGCAGCCGAGGGCACGAGTGTGATTACGGAGACGGTCTTTGAGAGTCGCTTCATGCATGTCGAGGAGTTGCGGCGGATGGGCGCCGATATTAAGGTTGAGGGCAACCGGGCGGTGGTGACCGGGCCGACCAGGCTCACTGGTGCGCCGGTGATGGCTTCCGACCTTCGTGCGAGCGCCGGTTTGTTCTTGGCTGGGCTTGCGGCGGAAGGCACCACGGAGATTCTTCGGGTCTACCATCTGGATCGTGGGTATGAGCGGATGGAAGAGAAACTGCGTGGATTGGGTGCGACGATTACCCGTCATAAAGAAGGGGCGGCTCCGGCCGAGACGCGCTGACATCATGCTGACCATTGCCTTGTCGAAGGGGAAAATGTTGGACCTCACGCTGGACCTGTTTCGTCGAGCGGGCTACGCCATGGGTAGTCTTTCCACCGAGAGTCGCCGGCTCGTGTTCCCCTGTCCGGAGATCGGCATGACCTTTCTCATCGTGCGGCCGACCGATGTGCCGACCTATGTCGAATATGGCGCCGCGGATGTCGGAATTGTCGGAAAAGATGTGTTGATGGAGCAGGAGAGCGACGTATATGAGCCATTGGATTTAGGATTCGGAGCGTGTAGAATCGCCGTCGCTGCGCTCGAGGGACAGGCCTCACGGGATCGGTTGTCCTCGAAAATTCGGGTCGCGACCAAGTATCCGAAGATCACCGAGCGGTATTTCAATCAGCGCGGCGTGCCGGTCGAAATTATCAAGTTGTACGGCTCGATTGAGCTGGCGCCGTTGGTCGGTCTGGCTGATCGGATCGTCGATCTGGTCGAGACCGGCAATACGTTGAAGGCGCATCATCTCGTCGAAGTGGAGTGTATTGCGCAATCTACGGCTCGGCTGGTCGTCAATCGAGCGAGTTTGAAGCTGAAGCATGCGGTGATTACAGAGCTGATCCAAAAGCTCCGGGCCGTCAGTCGCACATCAACGGGGTCTCGAGCAGCCGCTCCGCGCAAACCTTCGCGTGGAGCACGTCAAACAGTCAAACGGACGCGTACATGAAGATAGTGGCCTCCACTGAGCGAGCCTTCCTTCCCACACTCAAAAAAGTCACGTCGCGAGCCCGTGTGCAAGGGGCTACCGTCGAAAAGACGGTCAAGTCGATCTTGCAAGCCGTGGAACGAGGCGGCGATAAGGCCGTCCTCCGCTATACGAAACAGTTCGACCGCGTCTCCATGAAAGCCACGGAGCTGCGCGTTACCCCTGAAGAAATCAAAGAGGCCTACTTCCACATCCGAAAAGACGAGGGCGACGCACTCCGATTTGCGGCTCAGCGAATTACATCGTTCCATGAGCGCCAGCGCATCAAGACCTGGATGTATCAGGATAACGAGGCGACGTTGGGCCAAGTGGTCACGCCGGTCGATGCGGTCGGAGTCTACGTGCCGGGCGGCAAGGCGGTGTACCCCTCATCGGTGTTGATGTGTGCAATCCCGGCTAAGGTGGCGGGTGTTTCCCGTGTCGTGATGTGTACGCCGCCGCAAAAAGGCCCGATCAATCCCTATTTGCTCGTCGCCGCCGATATTGCCGGCGTGACGGAGATCTATCGCGTCGGGGGCGTGCAAGCCGTCGGTGCGATGGCGTACGGGACCAAGACGATCCAACGTGTCGACAAAATCGTGGGGCCCGGGAATATTTATGTGGCGACGGCCAAGCGGCTCCTCTTTGGCACGGTCGGGATCGATATGGTGGCCGGTCCGAGCGAATTGCTCGTGGTCGCAGACGGTGATGCGAAGCCGGCGCACGTTGCGGCCGATCTTCTCTGCGAAGCGGAGCATGATGAAGATGCACAGGTCTATCTTGTGACCACATCGGCGCAGTTGGCGAAAGACGTGGTGCGACTCATCGGCAGCCAGCTGAAGGGGTTGCAACGGGAAAAGATTGCCGCCAAGTCTATTGCACGCCATTCGGTGGCGTTTGTGGTCACGACCATGGACGAAGCCATCGATGTCGCCAACGAGATTGCCCCGGAACATTTGACGCTCTCGGTCGATGAGCCGTTCGACTATCTGGAAAAAATCAGGCACGCGGGGGCGCTATTTTTGGGTCGGTATACGCCCCCGTCGGTGGCGGATTACGTGGCCGGTCCGAATCACGTGTTGCCGACCGGCGGGACGGCGCGCTTCTTCTCGGCACTCTCTGTCCACGATTACCTCAAAGTGAGCAATATCGTTCACTACACGAAAGAGGAGCTGAGCAAGGTGAAGGATCATCTCGTTCGGTTGGCACATATCGAAGGGTTCGACGCCCACGCGAAATCAGCCCAAAGCAGGTTTTCATGAAAAAGAACGGATCGGTACCCAGGCAGGCATCAATTCATCGCGCGACCAAAGAAACGGATATCCATGTCGACTGGCGGTTGGACGGCAGCGGGCAAGGGAAGATTGAGACCGGCATCCGGTTCTTCGACCATATGCTGGAACTGTTGTCCAAACATGGATTTTTCGATCTGACGGTCAAGGCCAAGGGCGACATCGACATCGATGAACACCATACGGTGGAAGATGTCGGCATCGTCATGGGCAAGGCCCTGCATCAGGCATTGGGGGAGAAGGGCGGGATCAAACGGTTCGGCTTTGCGTCGCTCCCGCTGGATGAAACGCTGGCTCAGGTCACCGTGGATCTCAGTGGCAGGCCCTATCTTGTCTATAACGTGAATTTGCCTGATCGGAAGATCAAGACGTTCGACCTCGGCCTCTTCGAAGATTTCTTTCAGGCGTTTGTCACCCACGGTGGGCTCAACTTGCATGTGAATCTGATGTACGGGCGCAACCCGCACCACATCATGGAAGCGATCTTCAAAGGCCTTGCCAAGGCGTTGGATCAAGCGACGATGCCGGAAGAGCGGTTGGCGGGCAAGGTGCTATCGACGAAGGGTCTGTTGTAATAGAGCTAGGCAATGGGACTCGTCAAGGTGGATTGGGGCAGGCGACTGAAAAGGAGCCTGCCCCTTCTGTTTCATCCAATTGCTTGATGTCCACTCGAACCGTAGTTCGAGTTGGAAAAAACTGTGGAGAAAAGTTTCAGTGTGACGCACCACATCAGGGAAGCCATCTTCAGTTGCCGCACAGCAGTCCTGCATTTCGCATTTCACGTCGTACCGTTCGCGTGCGTGAGTACGCAAGATCCCATTCACTCATCTAATCCCCTCGTGTCCTTCCCCATACTGTGGGTGTGTATTCCTAGAGATAGCTGTTCCTAATCCTCTCGAAAAGCCCGTTGACGGGTTCCTATGTTTCTGCCAACCTGCGCCCAGCGCTCTGAACCAAATTGAAAGTTGACATGCTCGATACCAAAGGGAGCGATCCCAACAACATAGAAGCGCCCAAGGATTCACTCCAACCTGCTCCACCAGCTATTTCGCTGCCGAAAGGTGGCGGGGCGATCCGCGGGATTGGGGAGAAGTTTACTGCGAGTCCCGTCACCGGGACCGGCTCAATGTCGGTGCCACTCGCGACGAGCCCAGGCCGTTCAGGCTTTGGGCCGCAGCTTTCTCTGAGCTACAACTCGGGCGCAGGCAATGGCCCATTTGGTCTGGGGTGGAATCTTGCGCTGCCAGTGATTACCCGCAAGACGGACAAAGGTCTGCCGCGTTACCGGGATGGCCAACATTCCGATGTCTTTCTGTTGTCGTCCGTCGAAGACTTAGTGCCGGTACTTGAAGCGCGCGGTAGAGAATGGCATCCGCGTCTTTTAGATCAACGCCTTAACGGTCGCCCGTATCGTGTCGAACTGTTCCGTCCCCGTGTCGAAGGCCTTTTCGCGCGCATCGAGCGCTGGACCAATCCGGCTGATGTGTCCGACGTGTTCTGGCGGTCGATCTCTCGCGACAATGTCACTACATGGTATGGAAAGTCAGCGGAGAGCCGCATCCTCGACCCAGCCGATCCGTCGCGTATCTATTCCTGGTTGATCTGCGAGAGCTACGACGATAAAGGCAATCTCATCGTCTACGGCTACAAGGCCGAAAACTCTCAACGGGTCACCGTTTCTACATTGCACGAAGCCAATCGCAGTGATGTGACTCGTAGCGCCAATCGTCACATTAAACGCATTTGCTACGGCAACCGCACGCCCTATCGGCCCGATCTCATCTCGACGGCACCGACACCGCTTCCTCGCGACTGGTTGTTTGAGGTCGTGTTCGACTATGGCGAGCACGACACCGACATGCCGGACCCTGTAGAGGAGGCGCAGCCCTGGATCGCACGCCGTGATCCGTTCTCGATGTACCGGCCGACCTTCGAGGTTCGCACCTATCGGCTGTGCCGGCGGGTGCTCATGTTCCATCACATCGCGGAAGATGACGATGTCGGCAACAACTGTCTCGTTCGCTCCACGGATCTGGTGTATCGGGAGCCACTGGATGCCGCCGACGGTGCTCAGTCCGGCTTCACTCGATTGATCGCTGTTGAGCGACGAGCCTACCAGCGACGCAGCGACGGACGTTACGATTCGCGCCAGTTTCCACCGATCACATTCAAGTACAGCGAACCAGAAATTGACGCCACGCTGCGTAGCATTGACGCGAGCCAACTCGACAATCTTCCCGTCGGCACTCAAGGTCCTGGCCATCAATGGATCGATTTGGAAGGCGAGGGGCTGCCTGGCGTCCTCAGCGAGCAGCTGGGAGCGTGGCACTACAAGCCCAATCTTGGCGGGGGCCGATTCGCTGAGAGCCGCTGCGTCAGCGAGCAGCCGATGCAGGCGATGCATGCTCCCGGTGCGACGCAGCTGCTGGATCTCGATGGCGACGGTCAACTCGAATTGGTGTCCATGAACGGTGCGCTGCCGGGCTTTTATGGACAGGACGATACAGGCCGCTGGCGAGACCACATTCCGTTCGCATCGCTCCCGAATATCGATTGGGCTGATGTCAATCTGCGTTTTCTCGACTTGACCGGCGATGGCCATGCGGACGTGCTCATCACCGAGCATGAAGCCTATACCTGGTATCCAAGCGAAGCGCGTCGAGGCTACGGAGGCGCTGAACAAACACGTTGGCGTCCCGATGAAGAGCAAGGCCCGCGCTGTGTATTTGCCGATGGGACACAGACGATGTTCCTCGCCGACATGTGTGGCGATGGGCTCACCGACTTGGTCCGTATTCGAAACGGCGAGGTGTGCTACTGGCCCAACCAGGGGTATGGCTCCTTCGGCGCCAAGGTCACACTCGGCAATGCGCCGCGCTTCGAAGCACCGGACCTCTACGACCCACGCCGTATTCGTTTGGCTGATATCGACGGCAGTGGCCCAACCGATATTATGTATCTAGGCCGGGACGGGGCGCAGCTATACTTCAACCGCAGCGGCAATGCGCTCAGCGATTCGCAGCACCTGGATCTGCCAGTGGCCACTGAGAATCTCGCCGCCGTTCAGGTTGTCGATCTTCTCGGCAGCGGCACGGCCTGCCTCGTATGGAACTCGCATCTACCGGGGGATGCTGCGCGCCCAGTGCGCTACATCGACGTGATGAGCCAAGGTAAGCCGCATTTGTTAATCGAGACGGGCAACAGTCTTGGCGGTAGTACAGAGATCGAGTACACACCGTCGACTCGCTTCTATGTCGCCGACAAGCTCGCCGGGACGCCATGGATCACACGTCTGCCGTTTTCGGTGTATTGCGTCAGCAGAGTTACCGTGCGCGACCAGTGGCGTGGCACCACGTTCAGCTCCACCTACAGCTATCACCATGGCTGTTTCGACGGCATCGAGCGCGAGTTTCGTGGATTTGGCCGTGTCGAACAAGTCGATGTGGAAGATTGCGGTCGTTTTGCTGGCGCTAACGCCGGCAGTCCCTGGATCACCGAAGACCAGCGACTGTTTCAGCCACCGGTGAAAACCATCACCTGGTTCCATACCGGCGCGGCCACAGACCGCCGCCTCGTGCTCTTGCAATTCAAGCGTGAGTACTTCCCGGCGCGGTACCGCCTCGACGGCGACTTCCACGAGCGCGAATTGCCAGAACCGCAGCTCGATGAAGGACTGGATGCTGACGAATGGCGTGAGGCCCTGCGCGCCTGCAAAGGTATGGTCTTGCGGCAGGAGATCTACGAACTCGACATCGACGCGCTCACCGCCGTCATGCCGCGACACCGCCTCGCACGCATCTTCTCCGCCGCCACACACAACTGCCGTATCCAGCGTCTGCAGCCGCGCGGCCCTAACCGGCACGCAACTTTTCTGGTCACCGAGAGCGAGGCGCTCAGCTACCAGTATGAACAGTCGTTGCCCGAGCCCGGTGGCGTGGTGCAGGCCGATCCACGCATCGCGCATACGCTGACGCTCCGTGTAGATGAACTGGGCCAACCGCTACAGACCATCGCCGTCGGCTACCCACGCGTCCGGCGGCACGAAGACCCGGTGATCGGGGAGGCCGCGAGTCGACGCATCAGAGCCGTGCAGGATGAGCGGCATCTGGCCTATACGGAAATTCGCTACACATCGGATGTGCTGGTGCCGGCCACCGCCGAGGCTGACACCGCGCTACGCCACCATCGTCTGCGGCTGCCCTACGAAGTGCGCAGCTTTGAGCTCGCCGGCGTCAGGCCTGTAGCAGACTTCTACTTTCAGCCGCAAGACTTTGCCGCGTTGCGCCTGAGCGACCATTACTCGCTGCTCGACGAGTTTGCCGTGCCCATCGATGTGGCCTTGTTACCGTACCACCGACTCCCGGATGCAACGGCACCGCAGCGTCGCCTGGTCGAACATCAGCGCACATTGTTCTTTGATGATGCCGACGATGATGCAGCCCCGGCCAACCACGTACCCTTCGGCCAGCATGGACCACGGGGACTGAAGTACGAGGGCTACAGACTCGCGCTGACCAACGACCTGCTGGCGGCGATCTTTCAAACTCCCGACAGCTTGCCCGATATGCCCACGGACATGGTGGCATGGGAATTACACCCCGGCATCACGGCTCGCAGCCTGCTCGACGACCCGCAGCATAGTGGCTACCAGCGCGATCCTGTCACCGGCGAATACTGGAGACGCTCCGGCATTGCCGGGTTTGCCGAGGATGCGGCCCGACATTTCTATTTGCCCGAGCGCTATACCGATCAGTTCGGCGTGGTCACCACGCTGCAATACGACCCGCTCGATCTCTATGTGCAGCGCGTTACCGACGCCCGCCGCAACCGAACGGAGGTCATACGGTTCGATCATCGTATGCTGGCACCGGTCGAAATGGTGGATGCCAATGGTAATCACACTGAAGCCATTCTCGACATGCTGGGCCAGGTCATCGCCGTCGCCATCAAGGGAAAGCCAGTGGGTGCTGGTTGGGAAGGCGACGACCTTGACGCCTTCCATTCCGATAGCTCGCGACGCAACCCCAGCGTGGGAGCTGTGCAGGCCTTCTGCACGTCGTACACATTGAGCGAGTCTCAAGCCCGCGCCTGGTTGGCCAGGGCCGGCAGCCGCTTCGTCTACCATTTTGGCGAAGCCCGTGATGCTGATGGAAATGTGACCGCTTGGGCCGCGCGCCCGGCCATGGCTTGTACCATCTCACGCGAGATCCATTCCACGCAGCCAGGAGGGGAGTTCAGTCCGTTGCAAGTGGCGCTGGACTGTTCCGACGGCAGTGGCAACGTGCTCATGAAGAAGACGCAGGCTGAGCCCGAGGTTGATGGAGGACCGTTGCGCTGGATCGTCAACGGCCTGACCATGCTCAATAACAAGGGCAAGCCAGTTAAGCAGTACGAGCCATTCTTCAGTGAACGATTTGGCTGCGAAATGCCGCGCGAGGAAGGTATCACGCCCATCCTGTTCTACGATGCGGTTGGTCGTGTGGTACGCACTGACTTGCCGGACGGCACCTACACGAAGGTGGAGTTTTCGCCGTGGCATGCGCGGCAATTCGATGCAGGCGATACCGTGCTCGACAGCGCCTGGTATGTCGAACGCGGTAGCCCTGATCCAACGGTTCCATTGCCACGCGGGATCGATGGAGCTCTGACCGTCTCGTCGGAATTCCGTGCTGCTTGGCTCGCGGCCAAGTCGGCCGATACGCCTGGTCAGACACATCTCGATAGCCTCGGTCGCGAAGTCATCACGATTACCCACAACCGAGTGCCGGATGAGACAGCGCGGCCGGCCATTGAATGGTCCGTGGGCGACTGGGGCTGGCGCGACGAGTTCCACCTCACCCACACCAAGCTCGATGTCGAAGGGAAGCCTCTGTGGGTACGCGATGCTCGCGGCAATCTGGTCATGCAGTACATCCATCCGCCGAAGCCAGACAGCGATGCAAGCGAAGACGTACCAGGCGGCAGCGTGCCCTGCTACGACATCGCAGGGAATCTTCTGTTTCAGCACAGCATGGATGCCGGCGACCGTTGGTCGCTGAACGATGCAGCAGGAAAAACTTTTCTGGCGTGGGATCTCAACGACGTGCTCGACGCTGAGGGGCAGAAGCATCCCGAAGCGCGCCTCGCCCACACCGAGTACGACCAGTTGCATCGGCCGCTCCAGCAATGGCTGCGGCTCGGCGAGTCCGATGCCGCCGTTGTCGAGAGATTTGAGTACCGCGATATAGCCAATGTCGATGAGGGGATCGATATCAATGATGCCCGCGCACGCAACCTGATCGGCCAAGCCATCACCCATGACGATCCCAGCGGACGCATGGAACTGCTGCAACTCAGCTTCACCGGCCAGGTGCAACAGGAGGAGCGCCGTCTGACTCGCCATACCACAACGCGCATCATCGATTGGCAAGGCGACGAGGTCGTCCGCGCATCACAACTCGAAACCGAAACATTCACCCGGCACACCAGGCATGACGCCCTGGGTCGTATGACGCTGCTGGCCAACTGGCACCGCAGCCCCCGCCGTGTGGCTCTGTACAGTCCGGTTTACAACGCTCGCGGAGTGTTGGAGTCGGAAGATATGAGCATCGGTGCGGACTGGAACGATGGCGTTCCTATCGGTGGGAAAATCTGGCGCGCCGTGCAGCGCATTGCCTATAACGCCAAGGGCCAACGCTTGCGGTTGCGTCATGGCAACGGCACCGAGACCCGGTATGCCTATGATCCACGGACCTTTCGGCTCATGCAGTTGCGCACGACGAGGACGGCAACTGAACTACCGTTCCCAGGCTTTCGCTCCAACCTGAGCGACGAGCGTGTCGTCCAGCAACTGCACTACACCTACGATGAGATTGGGAACATCGCTGAGATCGAGGACGAAGCCTGGACGCCAGTGTTCTTCCGCAACCAAGCCGTCGAGCCGCGCAGTTTCTATGTGTACGACGCGCTCAATCGGCTGGTCGAAGCGACGGGTCGCGAAAGCGCTCAGTTTGGCTCACGACCGCCTGGCCCTGCCAACGAATCCTTCCGGGTGGAGAGCTTCCCCACCGATCGCGAATTGCGACAGTATCGGCAGCGCTATTTGTACGATTCCGTCGGCAACTTCATCGCCATGCGGCATAGCGCGGATGGAGGAGGCTGGACCAGGGAGTACGAGACGGCAGAGGACAACAATCGCCTATTGCGCACCTGGATCGGTGGGGACGAGGTCGAGTCGGTCCGCTATGCCTACGATCTCCACGGCTCGATGCTGAATCTCGAGAACGTCTCGGAACCATCCCGCATCCGGTGGGATTGGCGCGACATGATCGAAGGCATGGACTTGGGCGGCGGAGGGCGAGCCTGGTACGCCTACGATATTGGGAAGCAACGGACCAGGAAGCGCATAGAACGCACTGGCCGTGCTGTTGAGGAACGGCTGTACATGGGCGGCATGGAACTCTATCGGCGGTATGCACCGGGCGGTCCCATCGTCGAGGAGATCGAAACCCATCATTTGTTTGTCGATGACCAGCGGGTGTTGTTTGTCGATGACGTCATTGCAACGGACAATGCTGCGCTCGGCACAGGTGTGTTGATGCGCTACCAATACGGCAACCATCTGGGATCCGTCGCGCTGGAGCTGGATGAAACGGCGCAGATCGTCGGCTGTGAAGAATTTCATCCCTATGGAACAACAGCGTATCACTTGGTCGGGTCAGTGCGAGCGACTGCGAAACGGTATCGGTATACGGGGATGGAGCGTGATGAAGAGACTAGGTTGAGTTATCACAATGCTCGATATCTGATTCCATGGTTGGGGCGGTGGGGAAGCACGGATCCGATTGGGCTAGAGGGGGGAGGCAACATCTATTCATATTCTCAGGGTGATCCTATTGGCTTATTGGACAACGCCGGTACGCAAAGCACAGATTGTGAATTCGACATGTGCTTTTCTCTTGAAGAAGCGCCTGAGCCAGCTCGTGAGTCTGGTTACGTCTCCATTGAGAACGGCCTGCTTGTTCAGCCGACTATCGAAGATGGGGAGATTACAGGGCTGACGTTTTCAGAAGTAGTCTCAGTTGAGCTGCCAACGCTGGAAAGGTTTCTTTACGCCAACGACGAGAACGATCAAACACGGGCAGTGTTGACTGATTATTGGAGACAGCACCACCCACGAGGGGTCTCTTTGTACTCCGAATCTGTTGTCGGGCCGTTTCGGCATGCATTTCTACGAGTCACTACTGATGAGGGGGACTTTGTCGTTGAAGTTGGAGATGCTGAAGGAATTGGGGAGCGTACTGCAGATCCTCGCCTGGCTTACTGGGAGGCTCACACTGAGACGTATACCCTTCATGAAGATGCCATTACGCGACCTGCGGACCCCTCAGAGGATGCGCAATTTGAAGAGCGCCTGCTAGAAATCAGTGCCTATTTCTCGCGACAGGATGAGAGGGGTGATTATATCAATCTTCCAACTTACGGCCTGCTAGGCCCAAACTCTAATGGGTATGTGCGATATGTGATCGAATCCGCAGGCGGTCAGGTCGTTATGGACTCATTCTTATTTCCGGCTCACGACGTGACAGAGCCCTATTCCGAAACGCCGAGTGAACGGGAGGAGCGTTTACGACAGTTAAGAGAACGTGCCAGTGAGATTGGTGAGAGCATGTCGATATTTGGCTTTCCACTGTAATAGCGAGAGGCCTACAAGACCGGTGATCGCAGTGAAGACCAAACAGTAAACGGCGGGGTACAGAGGCTTTCTCAGCTGCGATAGAGCATGCCAGGCGGAAGCCGTCTGGCATCAGGAGGACATGATGCTGGCGATTTGAAGCCGGGTATTTTCTCCTGACGTATGGTAACCACCCTCAAGGGTTGCCGGTGATGCAACTAACCTCCCAGTAGGCACACATTTCTTCAGGAGAACGCAATCGGGGTAGGGGGCATGGATGGAATACTCGTATCGACGAGGAGCAGCTTCGTTTGAGAAGTTGAACAGGCCTACCTTGCCTGAGTGGGGCAATTATATATCTCAGCGGTCATGGAATGTGAGTCTTGAAGGTCATTTGTCGATATCATCGACCTGTTCTCATCCCTCATGAGGAGATAATTCATGCCAAAGAAATCGAAAGGCACGGCGGTAACAAAGCCCACCGCACCTCCAAAACCAGCAACGCGCGGAGCGGCAAAGCAGGGTGATTCACGACGAGCCTATCTCGTATTAGGCAAGGTGACTTATGCCAATGGAGCGCCGGCTGCAGGCCTGACCGTTGTTGCCTACGACAAGGATGAATCAAGCCAGGACACACTTGGACAAGCCATCACGGATGCAACCGGCGCCTACAAGATTACCTACAGGGACATTGATTTTCGTAATACCAAAAAGGAACGTGGCGGCGCCGATGTGGTCGCCTGTGTCTATGACGACCAACACGAGGTGCTGTTCACGAGCAAGAAAAAGAACAATGCTCCCGCACAATTCAAACTGAATATCCAGGTGCCAGCCAAGCAGCTCGTGGTGCGGGGAGTTGTGAAAGACACGACCGACAAGCCTTTGGCGGATATGCTTGTGCGCGCGTTCGATCGAGACTTGCGGCAAGAGCAAACATTGGGCACGGCTGCGACCGATGCTCAGGGCCGCTACCAAATTGGATACTCGCCTGCGCAATTTATGCGCGCTGAGAAAGGCCGCGCCGATCTTGTCGTGCGTGTCATGTCCCTGGACGGCAAACGCGAACTCGCCAAGTCAGGCACGCTCTTCAATGCGCCGGTTCACGCTGAGATACACCTCACCGTTTCTGCCGACCAGTTGCATCTTGATTCAGAATGGACACGGTATCACCGTGAGTTGGTGCCGATTATCGAAAACGTTCTTCTCCAAGACCTCACCGACGAAGACCTGCAATTCCTGCATGGTGAAACCGGTATCACCTTGCTGCATCTCCAGTTGTTGCGGCATGCGTATCGTTGGGCGGTCGAGCATCGGCAACATCAATTGCCGACCGAGGCGTTCTATGCATTCCTTCGGCAGGGGCTGTCTCCGGATTGGCCGCAGTTGCTGCAAGCCGGTTCGAGCCGCTGGCGGGCTGCGCTCAAACAAGCGGTGGCTGCCAAAGAAGTGCCGCAGGCGCTCTCTTCTCAAAGCGATTTCGTGGTGCAGAAGCTCCAAGAATTGGCAGTGGATCTCACTTTTTCAGCCGCGGATGGGTCGTCAAGGACTTTTACCAGGCCTGTGGGACTGTTGCTGTCTGGCACGACGCTGACTTCCCAAGTACAACGCCAGATTGCCGGGTTGTTGCTGGAGCGAACAGCGGGAGAAGATCCGCAGTTGTGGTGGAAGACGCTGGCGGATGCCGGTGTGCCGGCCCCAGCGGTCAATACGACTCGGTTTGCCATTGAAACCGATGCGTGGCTCGGGGGGCATGTGCCGACTCTGAAAGCGTTGCAGGCTGATTTCGCAAAGTCGTTTGGCACAGTGCAAGAACTCGCCTCGCTGACGCGTGAGCAGTGGCGGAGCGTGGCAAGCAAGACCGCCGAGGGCAATGGCTTGCCGAAGGAATTTAAGACGGCCGATGCCTATGCCGAGGCACTGACGGATCAAGTGGAAGGTGCCTTTCCCACCCACGCTGTGATGTACCGATTGCGCGAGGCGGCTCAGCCCGTACGGCGAGATGTCGGGCTCTTCCTGTCGCTGAACCCTGAATTCAACCTACTCCAGTCGTCGATCGACGACTCGCTCGACAAGGCGAACCTGAAAGGCATCCAGACGCCGAAGGCAGAGCTGGTTGTTCAGTTGAAGAAAGAAGTGGCGGTAGCCCGCATTGTTCCGGATACACGCCGCCACGAGTATATGACGCTGTTGCTGGGACAGGGCTACGACTCTGCAACGAAGATTGCGCTGAAGGGGAAAGGGGCGTTCAGGCGAGACGTCGTGTCTCTTGCCGGCGCCAAGGCTGCCGACGAGATCTATCGCAATGCCAAGTCTCGCGCGAGTTCGGCTATGCTGATCTTCACCGGACTCCTCAACTACCTGGGCCCCCATATTCCCGTGTTTCCTCACATCCAGCCGACTGGGCAACTTGCGAGATGGACTGAGCTGTTCGGTTCCGGCAATGGCTGTCACTGTCCAGCCTGCGGGTCGGCGCATGGCCCGGCAGCCTACCTGGTCGCGTTGCTGGAATTCTTGAAGGACATAGATGCGAGGGCACCCCGTGGCGGAGATTCGCTGGCCGATATCCTGCGACGGCGGCGGCCTGATCTCTGGCACTTGAAACTCGATTGCGCGAACGCCGAGACCCCGCTGCCGTATATCGATCTCGTAATCGAGCATCTGGAGCGCCTTGTGGCGACTTTGCCGAACTCGCGTCTCGACTTTGATGCTGCGTCGACGCCACAAACGCCGGCTGATGGCTCCGCTGATGCGCTCCGTGCCGAGCCGGTGGTCGATGGTCGCACCGTGTCGTTGTATGGTCCCGATGGGCCACTTCAGCAAGGACGGTATCCGTGGCAACTCCCATTCGACCGTGATTTTGAGCGCGCCCGTATCGAGGTTGACCTGCTCGGAACATCCGCCGTCGAGGTGTTGGAGATACTGGGGGGCAATGAATCAACCGTGGCCTTGGCCCGTTCCGGTCTCAACCGAGCGACATGGGATGTACTGGATCACGTCGTGGAGACCGACGAGACAGCCGTGCGGAATGCTTGGGGCGCGAGGAACTGGAACGAGGATCTCATCAGGATCGGCGGGGCGAACGGCTTGCTGAAGCGGTCCGGGCTTGAAGCGGCGGAATTGTATGCCTTGATCGAGTCTCCACCCTGGGCCGGTTGGCGCATGATCGTCGACCGTGGCGACGATCCGTGCGACGTCGATCTCCATCGCGTGAAGCAACGAGTGGAATCTGGTGGTGGTGTGGCCGACTTCGTTGGTGCGACCAGAACGGCTGCGTTTGATCTGCTACATCGTGCTCTGCGGTTGCGGCTGCGTATGGGATGGTCGACGAGCACCCTTCTTGCTGTGATGGATGCGCTGGGAGTCGATGCGGAACACCCTGCCTTCGATATGGTTGCCGTTGCCAGGCTTGTGTCGTTGGCAAAGCGGTTGGGAGTCACTCCGGAGTCTGTGGCTCAGCGAATGGTGGCGTTGCGCGAGACATCCGGAGATCTCGGCTCATCCGCATCTCGCACGGCTCGCGCACAATGGCTTGCGTTGGCCCAGCTTGAAGAATTCGAACCTGCGGCTCTGACCGCGCTAGGATTGCCTGATCTGCTCGCAGATGTGGACGGCCCCGAACGGTTGCGCCGACTCGAGCAGATGCTGCAGGAGTGCGGCCTGGTCGTTGAGTCGGGGATCGATCCGGTGGAGCTCCGGTATCTCCTACAGAACGAAGACCTCTCGCCTCCGGTTTTTGCTGCACGCGAAGAGGATGCCACCCGCTATCTCGACCAGATTATCGCTGCGATTCAGGCTGCGAGCGCGACTGATGCAGGCGCGTTGCCGGTTGAATCGACGATAGCAACGAGGCAAACGGCGGCGGCCCTTCAACAACTCACGGAGATTACAAGTGCCACGTTTGTCTCACAAGTGGCGGCGGATCAGGGGAGCATGCCCGCATTAGTGAGGGTTGACGCCAGCGCTGGATCTCCGGCGGCGGTACAGGCCTTCATTGACCTCGCGGAGGCGCCATCCGATCCGTTGCGCGACCAGGCTAAGGGCATTCTTCTTCGGATCATCAAGACCTGCCGATTACTCGAACTGCTGCGTTTTACGGGTGATGACGTCGGTTTCTTGGCCCAACTTCCGCGCGATGGGGTTCGTTGGCTCAATTTCACTACGTTGCCGGTACGTGGTGGCGATGCCCGGCTGATGCTCGATCAGATTCGCGGGTTACTCATCGCGAGCGTTGTGCAGGCGTCGATCGCTGCGCGTGAGCCAAGACTTCTGGCGATCATGCAGACCACCTCAGCCGATATGGCAGCATCCGTTGATGCCTTGACTGCCTGGGGGCGATCGATCGCGACTCCAGGAACGATCGGCGGCGATGCATTGAATACGTTGGCGGTGGCGTTAGGCCTTCGCCCATCAGAGGCGGACACCTGGCGTGACCCACATACCTATCAACGGCTGAAGCGTAGCGTCTTTTGGCTTCAACAGCGCCGGCTCTTTGCGCAGGATGCCCAGACCCTTCGGACGGCAGTTGATGCGGGCCTGCGCACCGATGAGCTGACCGCGCTTGTGAGGAGACGATTCGCGACCGAGAGAGACTACTTCAAGGCCCTGACGCCGGCGATGGATCGCCTGCGTGCCCAACAGCGCGATGCGCTGCTGGGACAGATTCTTCACTCCAATACCGTCATTCCTCGTTGGAACACGCCCGACGACGTGTACGCCTATGTGCTGATCGATGTGCAGATGGGCCCGTGCCAACTGACTTCACGCCTTGTGCAGGCGCACTCGGCGGTGCAGCTGTTCGTCCAACGATGTACCCAGAATCTGGAGATCGATGCCGGCGTGTTGCTCGGCGACGTTTCGTCCATTACGACGTGGAGAGAATGGGCCTGGCTCAAGAATTATCGTGTCTGGGAGGCCGCGCGAAAGGTGTTCCTTTATCCGGAAAATTGGATCGAGCCGGACTTACGCGTAGGGAAGAGCCCATTCTTCGAAGTGCTTGAGAACGAGCTACTTCAAGACGAGATCAAACCAGAAACCGTGGAGAAGGCTCTGCGTCACTATCTGGTTCAGATGCATGAGGTTTCGAATCTCGACATCCGGGCCTTGTTTGAGGAGCCGTACGAGGAACCGCTGGCTGACGGGGACACAGCATCTCGCCGGGTGATCCATATGGTCGGTCGTACCAGGGCCAGGCCGCATGTCCATTATTATCGTACCAGGCAAGATGATCTATCATGGACTCCGTGGGAGAAGCTCGATCTCAGCATCGACTCCGACCATCTTGTCTTGGCTGTTCACAACCGCCGTCCGATGCTGTTCTGGCCACAGTGGCAGGAGGTAGAGCAGAAGCAAGGCGAAGTGTCGTTGAGACTCCTAGAGATGACGCTTCATGTCTCAACTCGAGAATTTGGTCAGTGGTCTGCGCCATCCATATCCAGAGACGTCATTCGTCTACCATTGAATCGAGCGGCATTGTCGCTCCGGCCTCGATTCAGAGAGGGCGGCATGGACGTTCTGGTCTATGACTATTTCACCCCTTCTACTCGTGCCCTTGGCGCAGCACAGGGTATCGAAATCGCATCAGCTGGTTTCGCGTACGATTCCTGTACCGGTGAGTTGCGAGCTCTACGTTTACCGTATTCTGTCTTCCGTCTTCTCCCCCCATCCGTGGCCCCATTCGAACAAGGGTTGCGGGAGTCAATAGACGAAGCTTCGGCTGGCACTCGCCTTCGAACGGGCGGAATTGCTGAGCCAGAGCGTATTGCGTCGACTGGGGTTAGGAACGTCGTCGAGCTCCTTGATCGTGGCGGACTAGGTGGAATCCTGCTTGCGGCATTCGCATTACTTTCTGATGAATTGCGGGATTCGTTCGGAGGTGCCCTTCGAGATGACCGGCCGGCGGTTGACGTGTTTATGAAGTCCATCGAAGGCTACCGTTTGGTGCCGAGTCAACAGCATGCGCAGTTTAATACTGACCAGCCATATGTGTTTCAGTACCAAGGCCGTCAGCTTCTGGCAATTCGAAAGACAGGTCCCATCAGTCCTCGGCTGGCAAGTGGCTTTTACCTCTGGCTGTTTCCTTCGCGGTATGTGCTTGAAGCGGGTGAGCATCCTTTCATGTGCGATCTGCTCGAGGTGATTCGTAGCGAAGGTGTCGATGGTCTGTACCGCCAGGGTGAATGGGCACCATTCGGAGTGGTGATTCCAGTTGGAGGGGCGCGTCGTCATCCAAGGCAGCTTACGGTACGTAATGAGACATGGGTGGAGACCACGCTTACCCCGAATACGGCAGTGGTAGCCAAGCCATATCCCGTCGACGAATTTGACTTCTCATCCGTCGGTGCCTACGCCTTGTACAACTGGGAATTGTTCTTCCACGTGCCGTTGATGTTGGCCGAGCAGTTGCGGAAGAGCCAGCGGCATGAAGAGGCGCAACGCTGGTTCCATACGATCTTCGACCCGACCGACGTATCGCCACATCAGGGACCGAAGAAGTATTGGCGTGTGAAGCCCTTGTTCAATGATGCCCAGAAGTGGGCGGGGCCAGCCGAATCGTTGGAAGCCATGCTGCGCCGGCTCTGGGCAGGGAATGCCGATGTGGCGGAACAAGTGGAACAATGGCGGAAGGACCCGTTTAATCCACATGCACTCGCGTCACTCCGACTTGTGGCCTATATGAAGACCGTGGTGCAGAAGTATGTGGAGAATCTTATTGAATGGGCAGACAGCCTGTTCCGTCGTGACACGATGGAGTCCATCAACGAAGCGACGCAGCTCTATGTTCTGGCGTCCCATATTCTCGGCGATCAGCCAGTCGAGTTGCCCGCGCATTCCCCCGATGCCAAGAGTTACGCGGAACTATCGGCCCCTGACTCCATCGATGAGCTTGGGAATGCGCTGATCGATATTGAAAGCGGTCTGCCTTTCGCTCGTGGAGAGGGTAGGGCTTCCGACGAACCGTCGCCGGGACCATCGATGCTGTATTTCTGCATCCCGAGCAATCCGCGGTTACGCGACCTGCGGGCAACAATCGACGACCGGCTATTTAAGATTCGCCATTGCATGGATATCGAGGGCCACACCCGGCAGCTTGCGCTCTTTGCGCCGCCCATCGACCCTGCTTTACTGGTGCGGGCTCGTGCCGCTGGACTAGACATCGGCACCGCACTGTCTATGGCCCTGGGCGCGCGCACTCCTCACTATCGTTTTCAGCCTCTTTTGCAAAAGGCGCTGGAATTCTGTCACGAGGTTCGGTCATTCGGTAATGCGTTGCTCAGCGCCCTGGAAAAGCGAGACGGTGAAGTGCTGGCGCAGTTGCACTCCCGCCATGAGGTCGGGATGCTCAAGCGGGTGTCAGAGATTAAGCGGCAGCAGATTGAGGAGGCCGAGGCGGGTCTTGAGGGCGTACACAGATCGAAATCGGTTGTGCAAGCGCGTTTGGATTTCTTTGCTGGCAACCTGCAGGCATTCACGTCCCCCAGCGAAGCGGCACAGATCACGGATCTCGACCGTGCGCACAATGCAGAGCTAACCAGTGCCGCGCTTAGTTTAGGCGCCTCGATTGCCTACGCATTCCCGGATATTGCGTTGGGTATGACGAGCTTTGTTAAGGTGGGCGGCACCAATATTGGTAATGCCTTACGAGCTGGCGCCTCGATTGCCAGCATCGTCGCCCAGCAGCACACGTTCGATGCTTCCATGGCAGGCTTCACTGCGAGCCACGAGCGGCGGGCAGATGAGTGGCGTCATCAAGTCGAGACAGCAGGCCGCGAACTTGCCCAGATCGACCAGCAAATCATCGCCGCTGAAATCCGCTTGAATATCGCCAAGCAAGACCAGCGCAACCACGAAGCTCAGATTGCCGATGCCGAAGAAGTACGCGCCATGCAGCGCGACAAGTTTACGAACACCCAGCTCTACAACTGGATGTCGTCGCAGCTCAGCGCTCTGCACTATCAGTGCTATCGCATGGCCTTCGACCTCGCCAAGCAGGCCGAGGCCGCAGCGCACTACGAACGTGAAATCGGTACGAACCTTGTCGGTTTCGACCACTGGGATGCCGGACGCAAGGGTTTACTCGCCGGCGACCGCCTGGCACAGGATCTTCGTCGGCTGGAGACGGCATACTTGCATCGAAACACACGTGAGTTGGAGATCACCAAGCACGTCTCGCTACGACAACTCGATCCGTTGGCGCTGATCGCTTTGCGATCGAGCGGCCAATGCGCATTCCATGTTCCCGAAGCCCTGTTCGATCTAGATTTTCCAGGCCACTACTTCCGTCGCATCAAGAGTGTGAGCCTGTCGGTGCCTTGTGTGGCCGGACCGTACACGAGCGTGAGCGGGACGCTGACACTCCAATCGAGCCGCATCCGCAAAGTTTCACAAATCGGTGATGCGCACAAAGAAACATTATCCGGCTCAGAACAGTCGATTGCGACGAGTTCTGGGCAAAACGACGGCGGTCTCTTCGAATTGAATTTCCACGATGACCGATACTTGCCATTCGAAGGGCAGGGGGCGGAGTCGATATGGCAGTTTTCATTGCCGACTGAATTTAAGGCGTTTGACTACGATACAATCGCGGACCTGGTTCTGCATATCCGATACACAGCCCGCGAGGGAGGTGATGACTATGCTCGCTCTGTCGCCTCCGGTCTGGTCCGAACGCTCAATGGGATACCTACGGATGGGTTGAAACTCCTTGTCAGTCTGCGCCATGACTTCCCGGCTGAATGGCGTGCGCTCCAGGTAGAGGGGGATGACGCTCGACGTGAGATCCGGATCGACGCCTCGTTATTTCCATACTTTGTCCGCGGGAAGTTCAACATTACCGCAGTGCGCACCATAGCGAACGGTGTGGCTGTGGGGCCGCCGCTCTTCAGCGGTTCTCTGGCGACCGCCATCTTTGACATTTCTCGCTCAATGGAATACTTGCTCGTGTCGTACAGCATTTTGGAGCCCGTGGGGTGATCGATCAATCCGCGATGGCTGAATTAGGGAAACGCGTTGACGATGGTCGATGAGAACGTGCGGAGATCTTCCAACTGTTTGGTAATGATGGCGTAGACCATATCCCAATGTAGGCGGGTGTATTCATGTGCGGCTACGTTGCCGAAGCCAACGATGTGCTGCATTCGGGTTGCCAGGTCGGCTGAGACGGTGCCCGATATTTGCAGAAGGGTAAATGCGTCACGACTGCCTTGTGGCACGCCAAGATTCAGTTGGCTTACGACATACATGGTTGGTCTGTTTCGCGAAGAGATTCTTGTCGTTTCACATACCATTCGAGAATCCTCTGAAGGTACCGCTCGATGCTCGTCGCTTGGGTTAGGACGACGTCGTCAGCGGTACATCAATCCGCTCGCGCTGATTATTTTTAGTATCCTGCGCCGTTCCTTGTTGGGTCTGACATAGACTGAAAACACGTACATTTCGAGCTTTTGCTGAGGCGGTTCGTTTGGCGCATTGAGGCATTCTCCCATCGAGATCACCTGCATCTGCATCACCGTTGACGCGGTACGCAAACCTACAAGATCGACATCACGATGAAGTTTGGGTAGCAAGTTCTTGGGTGAGTTCGAATCGACGCATCGCGGAAGTTGGGTAGCACACAAGTACGGAGAGATCCATATCGCGGTCCCTGCTGGCAGTGTCTTTCGCCTGTGACCAGAATCGGTATAGGGCGGTGAGGCTGGGGACCGATTGTCTGATGCGATCGACATGTTGTCGTCCATGTCGGCCACCATGGTTCGTGTTGGCTCAGGCTCCTGGTTCACCCACCTCCTATCAATATTCGAGCGTTGACCTTCGGCAATTCTGGTGGAGATTCCCGCTGCGGCTGGATAGGTCGTTTGCTAGTGGCAGGATCATTCTGGTTGCGGTATTGTTACGGCCTTATGGTCAGGCAAGGGGTAGGAGCCGTGGGGCAATAGGTAGGAGAGGGACAAGAGTCTTTCTCTTAGCCCCTGCCCCAAGCGTTTCGCTTCCAGAAGGTTGCGGAAGAACGACACTTGGTAGAACGGCATTTCGATGAGTCGAGAACGAAGCTGGCGGATTTTTTCAGCGTCCTGCAAGAAAGTGTCATGATTGCGATTATCGACTACGGCATGGGCAATCTTCGCAGTGTCTCCAAGGCCTTTGAGGCGGTGGGGCACCAGGCGGTCGTCACTCGTGATCTGGGGGTGATCAGAAATGCGAGCCATGTCGTACTGCCCGGTGTCGGCGCATTTGGCGATTGTATGACCAACATCGAGCGGTATGGGCTTGCAGAGCCGATTCGCGCAGCGATTCAATCAGGTAAGCCATTTTTGGGAATCTGCCTGGGACTCCAATTATTGTTTGAGGAAAGTGAAGAATTTGGTACGCACAAGGGGCTCGGCATCATCCCTGGCAAGGTCAAGCGGTTTGCTGCCGACCAGGGGTTGAAGGTGCCGCATATGGGTTGGAACAACGTCATGATGGAGCGGCCCTGTCCCCTGTTTGAGGGGATTCCCGATGGATCATACTGGTATTTTGTGCATTCATTTTATGTCGCCCCTTCTGACAAGACGGTTGCGGCAACGAGGACGGATTACGGGACGGCGTTTGTCTCGAGTATCTGGAGGGACAATGTCGTGGCCTGCCAATTCCATCCTGAAAAGAGCCAGGAGGTCGGGTTACGGCTGATCAAAAATTTTGGAGCCTGGGCATGAGTATGATGCGCAACAAGGGATGGTCGGTGGCCTTGGCGGGACTGGCTTTGTTGACGGTTGCCGGCTGCAGTGGATCGAAAGTCACGACGAAATCGTCTGCGGAGTTGCCGCGGTATCAGATTCGTACCATCGCCTTGATCCCCTTCACCACGCTCGCGACACCACAAGTCAGGGATGTTGTCGATCAGGGTTTCTCCGCGCCTCAGGGAGCTCGCCGCTCTGATATGGCGCTTGCGGTACCACCGAATACTGAACAGCCCCTTCGGCAAACCGTGACCGTGCCGGCTGGCGCTGGGGCAACAGTCACGCAACTACTCTGGAGCCGGTTGAAGTCTCGGCAGGGTGTGACCGTACTTGCGCCGAGTGAGGCCGCAAAAGCATTGGCGTCTCAGGCGACGCCTCAATTTTCCACTGGGCAGGCATTGGCGATGACCATGGCGAAACAGCTCAAGGTCGATGCGTCGCTGATCGGTCAAGTGTCGGTGTATCAGGAGCGGGTTGGTGGTCGCTTTGGTGCCAGTCCCCCGGCCACAGTGGGGTTTGAAGCGAAGGTCATCGCCGCCGATGGGCAAATCCTGTGGGAAGGGAATTACTACGAGAAGCAGCGACCGATGACGGAAGACGTGATGGGTTTCATTCAACGGCATGGAGTGTTTGTCACGGTGGAGGAGTTGGCGATCTACGGGGTCGACCATCTACTCCGTGAATTTCCATTTGGAACGGCAGAAGAACAGTAACAGGAGACGGTTGTGTCCATGCTCATTATTCCCGCGATCGATTTAAAAGATGGCCGGTGCGTGCGGTTGCGTCAGGGCGATATGACGGCTGAGACGGTCTATTCAGACGATGTGCCGGCTGTGGCGAGGCAATGGCAGCAAGGCGGTGCGACGCTGATCCATGTGGTGGATCTGAACGGAGCGGTGGAGGGTGAGCCGCGCAATCTGTCCCAGATCGAGGCGATCATTCGCACCGTGAGCGTGAAGGTGCAGGTGGGGGGCGGGATCCGGTCGATCGAAACGGTGCGTCGTTACCTCGGGGCTGGTGTGAGCAGGGTGGTGCTCGGCACGGCGGCATTGACCGATCGGTCTTTCTTGGAGAAGGCCTGCTTGGAGTTCCCTCGTCAGATTCTCTTGGGCCTGGATGCGCGGGATGGGAAGGTGGCCGTCAAGGGCTGGACATCGGTATCGGAGACGAAGGCGACCGATTTGCTCAAGGAGTTGGCGGGCCATGACTTGGGGGCTGTGATTTATACGGACATTGCCCGCGATGGTATGTTGGGTGGACCGAATCTGGTGGCGTTGCGAGAAGTGGTTGAGTTGTCCTCCTTCCCGGTCATCGCGTCCGGGGGGATTTCTCGTATTGAAGACGTGCGAGCAGTCCAGGCGCTCGGACCACGAGTTGAAGGGGCGATTGTCGGGAAGGCGCTCTACGATGGCAAGTTAGATTATCGGGCCGCTCTTGCGGCCCTTGGGGCTGAGTAGGGCTACGCGTGAGGAATTCTTTACTGACGGTTTCCTTTCACGTTTTACAGTTTACGATTCACGAGTCGGCATGTTGACCAAACGGATTATTCCCTGTCTCGATGTCAAAGACGGCCGCGTCGTCAAAGGCGTGAGCTTTGTGAATTTGCGCGATGCGGGAGATCCAGTCGAAGTGGCTACGGCCTACGATCGCGAAGGCGCTGACGAACTCTGCTTCCTCGATATCACGGCCTCCCATGAGAATCGAAAAACGATCATCGACGTGGTCGAACGGACGGCGGCGAGGGTGTTTATGCCGTTGACCGTTGGCGGCGGCGTGCGAACGCTTGAGGATATTCGGGCTCTGTTGAATGCGGGCGCTGATAAGGTGAGCATCAATACGGCGGCGGTTCAACGGCCTGAATTTGTGAAGGAAGCGGCGGAGCGATTCGGGACACAATGTATCGTCGTGGCGATCGATGCCAAACATCGTGCCGTGCCGGCAGCAGGCTGGGAAGTCTTCACCCATGGCGGCCGTAAGTCGACCGGTCTCGATGTCGTTGAATGGGCGAAGAGGATGGCCCAGTATGGGGCCGGTGAAATTTTGCTCACGAGTATGGATCAAGATGGGCAACAGCAGGGATATGATCTCGCGCTGACGTCCGCAGTATCGGAGGCCGTCTCGATTCCGGTGATTGCATCGGGCGGCGTGGGAAACTTGGATCACCTCTACGATGGATTCGTCAGAGGCAAGGCGGATGCGGTCCTGGCTGCGTCGATTTTCCATTTCCGGACTCACACGATTCCGGAAGCGAAAGCCTATCTTCGTCAGAAGGGAGTAGCGGTTCGATAATGGATGTGGAGCGATTGAAATTCGATACGCAGGGGCTCATTCCGGCAGTCGTACAGGATTGGCGAGATGGCACGGTCCTGATGGTGGCCTACATGAACCGAGAGGCGCTGCAAAAGACTCTCGACACGAAGTCGGTGCATTTCTGGAGTCGGTCGCGCAAGGCATTGTGGGAGAAGGGTGAGACCTCGGGGCACAAGCTGCAGCTCAAAGATCTGTTTTTCGATTGTGACGGCGATGCCCTGCTTGTGAAGGTCGAGCCAGTCGGTCCGACTTGCCATACGGGTGAGCGGGCCTGCTTCTTTTCCCGTCTTGATTCTCCCGAGACGAAAACGTCCGAGTCCTGGGGTGGAATTCTTGAGCGCCTCTACCAGATGATCCAAGAGCGAAAGCAGCAACCATCAAGCGAGTCGTATACTTCAAAACTGCTGCAAGGCGGAGTCGATCGTATCTTGAAGAAAGTCGTCGAGGAAGCCGGGGAGGTGGCGATTGCCGGCAAGGGTGGGAAGAAGGACGAGATCGTTTACGAAACGGCAGATCTGTTATTCCATACGTTGGTGGCTTTGGGGCACCACGGCATCACACCGCAGGAAATCTATCAAGAGTTGGCGACTCGGTTTGGAAAGTCTGGCTTGAGAAAGGAGCCAACTTCATGAGCGAATGCCTCTTTTGCAAGATTGTGGCGAGAACCATTCCTGCCGCGCTCGTGTATGAGGACGATCTGGTGGTCGCGTTCGACGATATCAATCCCCAGGCTCCGACGCATACACTCGTCATCCCCCGGAAGCATGTGACCTCGATTGCTGAACTGCAAGCGGCAGATGTCGAGCTGCTCGGGCGCTTGATGCTGGCCGGTAACAAGATCGCGAAAATAAAGGGGATTACAGACTCCGGACACCGTTTGGTCGTCAATACCGGTGCACATGGTGGGCAGAGTGTCTTGCACCTGCATCTTCATGTGTTAGGCGGACGCCATCTTGCCTGGCCTCCCGGCTAGCCTGTTTCCACCACGTTGACAGATTTCTTTCCCGTCTGCTACCCTGAACGGTCTATTTTACGACCACTTACGTTTACCTTCCTCACCGGTGCAGGTGGGGGAATAGGAGCTGCGACTCCCGTGGGCCGAGGTCTGATTTCTGAAGACGTGATCAATCAAGTCAGAGATCGGGTCGATATCGCGGAGGTGGTTGGCCATCACGTGAGTTTGACCCGGGCCGGCCAGAACCTGAAAGGTCTCTGTCCCTTCCATCAGGAAAAATCGCCCTCCTTTACGGTGAGTCCTTCTCGCCAGATTTTTCATTGTTTCGGTTGCGGTGCGGGCGGCAACGTGTTTGCGTTTTTGATGCGGATCACCGGTGCGAGTTTTCCCGAGACGGTCCGTGACCTTGGACAGAAGTTTGGAATTGTCGTGCCCGAGAGCGGGCCGAATGCCGGGCCTCAGGCCGCACAGATGAGTCGTCTCGAGCCATTGAATCGGGCCGTGACGGCGTGGTTTCAGCAGAATTTACGAGATGGATCGGCTGGTGCGACAGCGCGGGATTACCTGGCGAGTCGAGGCATTCAGGCTGAGACAATCGAGCGGTTTGAGATTGGTTACGCGCCGGCTGAGTGGGACGGGCTCATCAAGGCGCTGAGTCAACAGGGGTTTGCGCAGAGTGATTTAGCCGCTGCGGGATTGACGGTGGCGAGAGAGCAGGCGTCCGGGTCCTATGACCGGTTTCGCGCCAGGGTGATGTTCCCCATTACGGATCTGCGCAAGCGGGTTGTCGGTTTTGGTGGCCGCATTCTTGGCGAGGGGACCCCGAAGTACCTGAACTCTCCGGATACTCCCTTGTTTAAGAAGGGGCAGACACTCTACGCGTTAGACCTTGCGCGTGAAGCCGTAGCCAGGCTGAAGACGGTGATCGTCGTGGAAGGGTATTTCGATGCGGTTGCCCTTCATCAAGCCGGGTTGACCCATACGGTTGCGACGTTGGGAACCGCACTGACGGCGGAGCACATTCAGGTACTCAGGCGGTTCGCTTCGAAAGTTGTCCTGTTGTTCGATCCTGATCAGGCCGGGGTGCGTGCTGCATTGCGGGGGCTCGATCTGTTCGTGAATAGCGGACTTGGCGTGAAAGTTGTCTCGTTGCCGGCAGGCGAGGACCCCGATACGTATGTGCGGAAGGAGGGGCCGGAGGCGTTTGCACAGCTGGAAGAGCAATCTCCGAGCCTCCTCGACTTTGCGCTCGAGCATAGTTTGAGTACAACCGATTCCAGTACGATCGAAGGGCGAATCCGTAGCGTGGACGATGTGTTGCGGATTCTGCAAAAGAGTGAGCACCCGATCGAACGAGAGGAACGGATTCGTGTGGTGGCCGAGCGATTGGGGGTTAGCCAGCAACGATTGATCGAACGGTATCCAGCGCTGGTGCAGTCGGAGGGCCGCCGACCGGCAACGTCTCAACCGGCCAGTCCCTCTCCGGCGACATTCAAGGGTGTGAGCGAAGAGCGAGACCTGGTGTATTTGCTATTGCACGGGCATTTGACCGCTGCCGATATGCAACGGCTACGGCCCGAGGCCTTTTCGGTTCCGGCCTGTCGTATGCTCGTCGAGGCGGCGTTGACCCATCTCGATCGGGATGGCCGAGTTGGACTCAGGTTGCTGCTCGATGCGGTGGCCGATCATCCGGATTGCGGGTCGCTGGCGACGGAGTTGTCCGTGCGGGAAGACCACTTTGACGATGTGCCTGCCCACGTTGCGGGCTGTTTAGAGACCTTGGAGCGGAAACGAGCCGAGGCCGCGTTTCGAGATTTGACCGCGCAACTCAAGGCTGCCGAACGGGAGGGCCGTGGAGACGATGCGCGGATATTGAATGCACAAGTGAATGAATTGAGCATGCAAAAGGCCAATCGGCCTGCAACCGGGATATTGTCCTTAGTGAAGGAGTAGTCATGGCGAAACAAGAGTTACTCGGCGAAGTCAAAAAGCTAATCGCAATCGGGAAAGAGAAAGGCTTTTTGACCTACGACGAGTTGAATAGCACGTTGCCTGCAGAAGTGGTGTCTTCCGAGCAATTCGGCAGCATCATGACGATGTTCGGCGAATTGGACATTGAGATTGTGGATGCGCCGGATGGCGAGCGGACGCAGAAGCGCACGGAGCGGGGCGAGGCCGCCGACGATGCGGAGGAAGCCGAGACCGAGACTGAGGCGGAAGCCGAGGAAGAAAACGAAAAGCCGATCGACCTCACGCCCGGCGCCCTCAGCCGCACGGATGACCCTGTTCGCCTGTATTTGAAGGAAATGGGCAGTGTGGCGTTGCTGAGCCGCGAAGGGGAAATCGAGATCGCGAAGCGGATCGAAGAAGGGAAGAAGGAAGTGGCGTCGGTGATCTACGGCTTGCCGATGACCATCGAGTTTGTGCTGGCCCTGCGCGATCAGCTCAAGGACGGAAAGATTGATGTGCGCGAGATCGTGCCGGTGAAGGAAACGGAAGAGGAGCTCGAAGAGGAGCAGCAGCCGATTGAACGGGATTATGAAGAGCTGCGGGTGAAAACGCTTGAGGCTTTGAACACGGTCCGAAAGGTCTCGTTATCGCTCAAGGCCCTTGTCGAGAAAGAAAAGTCTATCGGGAGTGATCCTGCGAAGCAAAAACAATACAAGAAGCAGTTCGATCTGGCGCGTCAGCAGGTCGTCGATAAAATTGAGTCGGTGAATCTGCACGGCGTGCTGAAGGATCGCATGGTGCAGCGGGTGCGTGATTTGGCCGTCCAGTTCCGTATGGCGGAGCGAGAGGTGGCCAGCTGTCAGCGGCGCATTGGAATCGGCGGCGAGGCCGGCGCCGAGCAGCTCAGGAAAATGTGCCGGACGAGGCCGGATTTTCTGGCGGTCAGACGAAAGGCCGGAGTCTCCGAGGAGACCCTGTCGGACATCAAAAAAATCTATCAGGCGGCGAAGGCGCGGATTAAGCAGTTGGAAACGGAAGAGGCCTTGGTGCCGGCGGAGGAAATCAAAGATGCCGTGAAGCATCTGGATGTCGCCGAGGACAAGGTGAAGCGTGGGAAGGCGGAACTGGTCGAGGCCAATCTGCGTCTTGTGGTGAGCATTGCCAAGAAGTATACGAATCGCGGATTGCAGTTTCTGGATCTGATTCAGGAAGGCAATATCGGGTTAATGAAGGCGGTGGATAAGTTTGAGTATCAGCGCGGGTACAAGTTCAGCACCTACGCCACGTGGTGGATCCGGCAGGCGATCACTCGGGCCATTGCGGACCAGGCGCGTACGATCCGCATTCCGGTGCATATGATTGAAACAATCAATAAGCTGATCCGGACATCACGCCATCTGGTTCAGAAACTTGGACGGGAGCCGTTACCGGAGGAAATTGCCGAACGGATGGACTTGCCGCTCGATAAGGTTCGGAAGATTCTCAAGATCGCGCGTGAGCCGATTTCTCTGGAGACGCCGATCGGTGAAGAAGAAGACAGTCATTTGGGTGATTTCATCGAAGATAAGAAGGCGGTCTCTCCGTTGGAAGCCGCGATTCGGTACGATTTGCAGCGCCAGATCAACAGTGCGCTGGAAACGCTGACCCCGCGAGAAGAAAAAGTCTTGCGGAAGCGGTTTGGGATCGGCGAAGCCACCGACCACACCCTGGAAGAAGTCGGGCAGGACTTTGAAGTGACCCGTGAGCGCATCCGGCAAATCGAGGCTAAAGCGCTGCGCAAGTTGCGGCATCCGAGCCGGAGCAAGAAACTGCGAAGCTTTGTCGAAAGCGTGTAAAGCCAGGCCGTCCGTGAGTCATTTGACTCCATGGGAGGCGCGGCCTAGAATCATCCGACCTG